>JAASTL010000022.1 GCA_021767305.1 Piscirickettsiaceae bacterium
ACCACATCATATTTAAAGCCTTCTGTGCGTAAAGCGCTGAGCACTTCAAACGCATTGCCCTGAATGGTTGTCATTTTTTCTGCAACCCCATTCAAAGCAGCATTATGATCAACACCATCTAATGCGAGTTCAGAGGCATCCACACAGGTCACCTCTTCTGCCCCCGCATTGGCTGCCGCGACACCCCAGCCACCGAGGTAACTAAATACATCCAATACGCGCTTGCCTTTAACCAGTTCTTGCACTCTTTTACGCGAGGCGCGATGATCATAAAACCAACCGGTCTTCTGCCCATCTTGCACAGGAATCTCAAACAAGGTGCTATTCTCGGAAATCACCAAAGATTCAGGAATCTCACCGTAGACCACTTCTTCATAAAGCGCTAAACCTTCCAATTTACGGCTCGCTAAATCGTTTTTCATGACAATGGCTTGCGGCTGATACAGGTTAATCAACACCTGCACAATATCAGCTTTCACCGCTTCCATTCCCGCAGTGGTTATCTGCACCGAGAACACATCGCCAAAACGATCCACCACCAAACCAGGCAAACCATCTGAATCACCAAACACCAAACGATAAAAAGGCTCAGCAAAACTCAGTTCACGTAACGCTTGCGCGGCTTGAATACGTTTTTTTAGAAATTTGATATTCAATTCAAGCTTGCTACTGCGGCTCAGTAAACGTGCACAAATTAAAGTTTGTGGATTAACATACGCCAAACCCAACTCTTTACCATTGGAAGCTTCAACAATTACCTGCTGCCCCGGCTCAAATGACTTTAATGGAGTCGCTTGATTATCAACCTCATTACTGTAAATCCAAACATGCCCTTGCTTGATGCGGCGCTCTTCATTTTTTTTTAATCGTAATTTGGCTAACATGGATTTTCTCTACTTTGAATCAGGGTGGTAAGGTGTCTAAAAACAATAAAAGAGGTTTAACTCATGGCTAAACCTCTTTTATTCAGTCGACCTTTCAGTCTTTTTAATTTGTCTATTTTAGCTGATTTTGAATTTGGATTTATTCTGAATCAATCAACTCTTGATATTCTGCATCACTCAGGAGGTCATCAAGTTCACTCTCATCGTGGACCTGCATTTTAAATAACCAGCCGCTATCGTAAGGTTCTTCATTTACCATTTCAGGATCAGATTCAAGACGTTCGTTAATCTCAATAATCTCACCACTGACAGGGGCAAAAATAGAGGATGCCGATTTCACCGACTCCAACGACATCACCTCATCTTCAGCAGAGACATCTATACCGAGTTCTGGAAAGGTCACACTCATGAGCTCGCCAAGGGCTTCCTGAGCAAAGTCAGTTATACCAATAATGGCTTCACCATCTTCATTAAGATAAATCCACTCATGAGTTTCTGCATATTTTAAGTGGCTGGGTAATACGCTCATAACAAAGCTCCAATAATCTAAAGTGCTTTCAGATTATCATACTTTTATGGCGACTGAAAATGCTTATATTGGCTAGTGTCTCAATTTTGTCTGCTTGCCAAAAAACCGATCCTTAGCTCAAGCAATCTACAACCGATTTACTCTAACTTGCTGATGGTTTGGTCATGAATAACCACTTGGTTACGCCCTGCCCCTTTGGCGGCATAAAGTGCGGTATCGGCTTTTTTAAACAGAGTCACATCACTATCTAAGCGCTCAATTTCTGCCACACCAATGCTCACACTTACCTTCCTAGGTACTTGATGTTCTTCCAGTGAGTAAATGGCAATGCGAATTCTCTCGGCCACCAGTTTGGCTTCGACTGTTTCGGTTTCCGGCATGATTATGGCAAACTCTTCGCCCCCAATTCGGCAGAAAACATCCGTCTCTCTGAGCTGGTTTTTGACTAGATGGCTAATGGTAATCAACACTTGGTTTCCTGCATCATGGCCAAAGCTGTCATTAATTGATTTGAAGTGGTCAATATCAAAGGTCAATAAACACAAAGGGTGTTTATAGCGATGCGCGCGTGCGATTTCTTCCGTTAGGCGCTTATTGAATTGCAGACGATTGCCAATTTCTGTCAGCGGGTCAGTTTTTGCCTGTTTTTCCAACTGTTTTTTATACAAGGTCTGCTTGGTTACGTCATGCATAATAATAGAGAATAGTGGATGTTCTGAATCTTGTACTTGGGAAATACCAATTTGGAAGTAGTAGTCTTCACCATCACGTTTAATCATAGCTAGGTGCTGTTTTTCTGGATGGTCAATCACATAATCCAACCAGTATTGATCTTCCATATAGGGTTGTAATAATCCTTCCCCTGACTCAAAGGTATCGCAAACACAGCTATAATGCTGTAAAAACTGCTTTATGCTGGTGAACTCAGAATAAAACTCAAAGAAGCGCGTATTCGCATCCACAATTTTTTCTTTATCCGAAACTAGGATAATCTCGGTGGTTGCATTTAAAATATTGCTGAAATATGCCTTATCTGCCGAGGTTTGTCTTTGCAGCCAGTAAATCCATAACAGCAGCAAACTCAAAACCGAGACAATAATAGTGGCATAAAGGTATTGTTTATTAAGCAAGCGAATTTCAGACATATCCACCATAGATTCATCGGTAAAGGTATACCAATACCCCATTAAACGCCCAACCGAATCTTCCACAATAAACTGCGTGATGACTTGATCGCCGATTTTTCTAAATGGCTTAAATTCACTAATCTGCTCTGCGGTCATGGCTCTAAGCAGGCTAACATCCTTCTCCTTGGCATTTTCATTAGCGATATAAAAGCCGTTCATAAAACGGCGCTCATCGGCACGGGTTAATTGATTTTGAAAACGCTGGTCTACCAATACCACTGAGTCAATACCACGCGAACTATGCAAGCTGTCAACCAATGGCTCCATATGCGTAATCAGCTCAACCATACCTAAGAGTTTTTGGTTTTCATCAAACACTGGTGCCATGGCTTTGGAGGTTAAAGAGAATCGCCCTACACTCATGCTGTGCATGACGCTATGGGAGTTAATCATCTGGCGTACGTCATAACGCACCTCTCGCAATGAATCGCCAACTCGATTAGTCCAGCTGCGATAACGGCTAATGCCTTTACGATCGATTACCTGAATCCAAATCTTGCCGTTCTGTGTCAGTAAACCTAAACGACTAATAAGGTGGCTAAAATCTAATGGAGTCTGCTTTGCCGGATCACAATTTTCACAAAGAAAATTTTGTAAATTGGGGTTTTCAGCCAAGACCAATGCAATTGAGAGCGCATTACCTCGGTGATCACGAAATATATTTTTAATCGTCATCTGCACCTGTTTCTGATGCTTCTCTAAAGCGCTCGCATAGAGGTTATCAACCGAAGAGCTGTAGAGTTTGAAAGTCCCAACAATAACGGCAGCAATGGCGAGAAAAATAAGGGTTTGGGAATAGGTTAGTTTTTTTAAATTGAATTTCATAACGGCTCAGAGGATTTGCAGTTTCATGGTTTGCTTTGCCTCTTTTTATAATTCTTTGATATCACTCAGTAGAAATGCTTCAGCAACTTTCTCGCCAGCATAACAGACCTGTTTTTATGCTGACAATCAAAAGTTTTACAGCCTCATAAGCTGAACTCAAACGAAACTCGAACCTAAACTAAAGCCAAACCGCAAAACGCAACTTCAAGCGCACCATTAAAACTGCGAAATGGTTGCCGTGACCACGCCCCAAATCACCACTTCTGAGGACTCTCTTACCGGAATTGGCGGGTAGTTATCATTTTCCGGCACCAACCAAGTTCCGGTAGATTTAATAGATAAACGTTTTACCGTCAATTCACCATCCAAGGCAGCAATGACAATTTTGCCATCTTGCGGTTCAATACTACGATCCACCACCAGAATATCACCATCCATAATACCGGCATCTTTCATGGAGTCACCCTGTACCGATAACAGAAAAGTGGCCTCTTTATTACGGATTAACTTTTCATTTAAATCTAAACGCGCTTCTACATAATCTTCCGCTGGGCTTGGAAACCCCGCCACGACCTTATGAGCATACAGAGGCAAGGGCACTACCGCCGGATTGTCTTCTGGTCGCTGTAACCTTAACTGCTCTTTAAACTGCTCTGCAAATTGCGCCTGGTTAGCTGAACTTAAGCCCTGTTGCGATAGCTTTTGTTGCTGTGCAAGCCACGCCTTGACCACCGGCACTTTAGATTCCGGAATACGTACCACTTTAGTGCTTTCACCAAAACGCCCGCTGCCGCTTTTACGCCCCGCACCAGCACGTTTGCCACCATGCTTGGAAAGCTTTTCTGTTTTACCTGTTTTGTCTGATTTATTAACCACTACTCACTCTTTATTAATTTTTTCATTCTTTTTTTTGATTTTTTTGAAAAGTGTAACACATTTCAAATATGATATAAAAATAGAACTTTTATAAACAATTCAGGTCAACTAAGGTTAATCAGGACCAACTCAAAATTAACCAAAACTAAATAGTCGACTCTAAATATAGGGAGCATCAATATGCCGGTCTATGCCTTGGTGGATGGCAACTCTTTTTATGCCTCCTGCCAAATCGCTTTTCAACCGAATTTACAGAACCGTCCCGTGGTGGTGTTATCCAATAACGATGGCTGTGTGGTGGCGGCAAACCAAATTGCCAAAGACCTAGAAAAACAACTGCCACAACCACTTAACTATGGTCAAGGTGGCTATCATGCTGCCAACAGCAAAAGCATGATGTTCCAACCCTACTTTAAAGTGGCACCCTTATTAACAAAGCACAATACCGTGGTATTTAGTTCTAACTATGAACTCTACGCCGATATGAGCCAACGCATGCACAGCATTGCTGCGCAATTTGCCAGTCGCCAAGAAATCTATTCGATTGATGAAAGCTTTTTAGACTTCACGCAAGTGGCGAGCGCAGAATTAACCGAACATGCCTTGCAACTTAAAGAACGTGTCTACCAATGGATTGGCATTCCGGTGGCAGTCGGCATTGGACGCTCAAAAACCCAAGCTAAACTGGCGAATCATCTGGCCAAGAAAATCCCCCAATGCAACGGCGTCATGGATTTAAGTAGCTTAACCTCCACTGCGGTTGATGCACTTTATAAAAAAGTCAAAGTCGGCAGTATTTGGGGCATTGGCAAACGCCTTTCTACACAACTGGAGGAGCGCGGCATCAAGACCGCTTTTGATCTTAAAAATGCTAACTACAAAACCTTAAGAAAACAGTTCTCGGTAAATATGGAACGCACTATCAGGGAGTTGAACGGAGAGACTTGCTTAAGCTTTCATGAAACCCCGGATGATAAAAAGAACATTGTCTCATCACGTTCGTTTGGCACCTTGGTTTCCGACTTTAATCTCATGCGTGAAGCCGTGAGTAGCTATACCGCTACGGCAGCAGAGAAACTTAGAAAACAGCAGAGCTGCTGCCAATTGATTACCGTATCGATTCGCACCAATCCTTATCAAAAAGGCGCGGCACAATATTACAACCACTACAGCATGCCTTTGGTTTACCCAAGCGACAGTACCATCTTACTGACCAAAATGGCACATCGTGCTTTGCGTAAGATTTGGATTCCAGGTTATCACTACCATAAAGCCAGTGTCATGCTCTCCAAAATCCAACCTAAGAGCGCTTTGCAAACCGATCTGTTTGCGCCTAATCCACAATATTCCGGTAATGCCAAATCCAATCAACTCATGCACACGATGGATCAGCTTAACCAATTAATGGGACGCCATACCATACAACTCGCAAGCAGTGGTTTAGAGAAAAAACAGTGGAAAATGAATCGCCGCCTTATGTCGCCACGCTATACCACCCGTTGGGAAGATCTATTGACGATTCGTGCTGACTGATTAAGCATAATAAAAACCCTAAAAACAAAAACGCCCCTGATTTGCATCAGAGGCGTTTTATTTTTTATAACTCTAAGAGTTAGAACAGTGAGTTATTTTTGAACTCGGCGTAATCCCAATAAACCAATCACACCAAATGCAAACCCGATCAACGCTGGAAGTAGGAAGCCACCAAACACACTGGCACTACCACCTGATGAAGATGAAGTCGTTGTGGTTGTGCCACTATCAGGTGTCGGTACAACATACTCGGTATACCAGCTAGTGTCATAGGCATCTTCACCTGAACCATCCACGGTTGAGGCTTTTGACAACATCGCATTCACATGGTCAGAAGCATTGATTTCATTCCATGCGGCATAAACAGTCTGACCATCTGGAGTTGGACGCAACTGCGATTCAAAACGTCGGTTCGCTGGATCTGAATTCGCTACCATGACAATCGGCTCATAGGTTTCACCTTTGTCGAAAGTACGAGTGTAGTAGATTTCCAACTCTTCTGGCTCACCAAAATAATCTTCATTAGTCTGGGTACCCCACGCCACAATAAACGCATCAGGATCATAGGTTCCATCGGTTGAATAAGGTGTTTTCACAATACGTGGTTCACGCACATTCTGCGAGGTATCTGGCAATCTAGAAACGTTTTTCGCTACTTCAGAAGTCCAGCTACCGGTTCCTGGCGCTCCAGCCACATAAGTTCTGGTCCAGAAGTCATAGTTTGCATCCGTACCTAAAGATTCAGATATCCAATCACCAGTATAAGAATAACCGATAAACAAGGTATCGCGAACAATGGCACCACGATGCGCTAAGGCATTCTCGTTCTGAAAGGTTTCAGTGGTATCTGCCAAAGACTCTAAACCCGCTTGCCCTGAACGGCTACTGATATTGAGTGCTGGCGAATTGTTTAAGGCGACGGCCGCTTCATAGGTTGCCGCTTCACAATTTGCATCCACCGCTGGCACCATATCTGCCGCTGCAAAACTATCATTGCGAGCTAGGCGTAACATAATGTCAGAAGGACCACCTTGATCATATTGCCCCTCTTTCCAAAAGATACCCATTACCATATCTGAGGTTTTGCCTTCAGTAGTCGCACTTTGTGCCACAAAACGCACACGACGCGCATTTTCTGCCGGATTGGAAAGAATACAACCCACTTGTCCAGCAGCACTATCTAACGCAGCATCATTACCAGGAAAACCAAAAGTGTGGTAACGCACATATTTACCATATTCAATCTCTTCCGAGCCTTTGGTCTCTTCGTAAGCAACAATGACTTTACCGTCAAACAAACCCGTATTGGCACGTGTTGCTGCCGTCTGCCCACCATCTACTTGCGAAGCATCCAACAAGGTTCCCGCCGCATCACGCACAACACGGTTATCCCCCGCCAGAGTGCTGGTCGTGTTATTTGTTAAACGAACTACTTTATTGAAACCATTAGCATAACCTGCTCCCGTATCTGGATTGGTAATGACATTAGTGGTAGTGGTCATCCAAATATCGGTACCATGCGAGGCAATCGCACCTGATGCACCATCGCCTGGACCATCCGCAGAACCTAACTGCAATCCTTGCGGATCTTCTTGCCAAGTAACGACCGCTTTCCCGGATAAACCAATTTTACTCACATCTTGCTTGGCATCACGCGACCCATCACTCAGCATAACCGGGTCAGATGCCCAAGTCACTACCCCTCCACCGTTGACCGTGGCAGGGCGGGCATAGGTACAACTAAATGGAATTTCACGATTTTCACGGGTGACATAACTCACCGTGCGCTGATCTCCACCTGGGCAATATTTATCTACCCACGTCACCATAATATTAGATCCCCCGTTAGAGATATTTGGCTTGTCAGAATCACCGTAATAAGCCGTTCTCTCTGAACTACCGTTGGTATCACCAGTCCAGTTGGTACTAATACTAGTTTGTGTTGCCGTGTTAGAAACATTTTGCGGCGCACTCCAGTTTGCCTCATCACCACAATCCGTCGCTAAACTGTTGCAAGTACGAATGAAAATATCTCGCGGCGCTCTTAAATTATCGCCTTTTACATCGTAAACCTGAGCGCTCTCATTAGCTCCATCACCAAAGACCGAAATCAATGCCCCATTTCCTAAACGCACCAACTTAGTTTTAAACGCCATATTCATATCTGGCGATTGGTCAGCAGACAACACCTCTGCCGATGTAAACTGCATCTGATCAACTGCCATTGCACTCATAGGACTGCTACCAATAGCAGCCATCATGGCAACCAGCAAAGCTTTTTTTTGTATGCTCATTTATCTATCCCCCCTTACGTCATTCATTAGCAGTGATTCGTTTCAGAAACCTCTAAACGATTTCCC
>JAASTL010000023.1 GCA_021767305.1 Piscirickettsiaceae bacterium
CCAGTGGTCAAGTGTTAGTGCTAAACGATATGTTAGGTATTACCGTAGGTAAAACGCCAAAATTCAGTAAGAACTTTATGGCAGAGAATAGTTCTATTCAAACTGCAATTGAAAACTATGTTTTGGATGTTAAAGCCCACAAGTTCCCAAGTAAAGAGCATTGCCTTGCTTAATTAGTCCGCATTAATTCACTTTAGTTTACTTGAGTTACTAAGTTCCTTTTAAGCCAGAAAATTTGTTAAACCAGAATATCAGATAACAAAAACACTCCTCATGAAAACGATTGAAACCATCTCTGCAGTGCGTGAACAAGTTTTGCAATGGAAACAGCAAGGCTTAAGAGTCGGCTTTGTACCCACTATGGGTAATTTGCATGCCGGACATTTGAGTTTGGTGAAAATCGCACAGCAGCATAGTGACAAAGTGGTGGTGAGTATTTTTGTCAACCCCAAACAATTTGGCCCTAATGAAGACTTTGATCGTTATCCACGAACCTTCGATGCTGATCAACAGCAGCTCCATCAAGTTAAGGCTGATTTGGTTTTTTACCCAAGTGTGGAAGAGATATACCCTAATGGAACAGAACAAACTACGGTTCAGGTTCCGCAATATTTAACCGGTTTGCTTGAAGGGGCAAGTCGCCCGGGGCATTTTGATGGGGTTACCACAGTGGTTGCCAAACTGTTTAATATTGTGCAGCCCGATTTAGCAGTTTTTGGACAAAAAGATTATCAGCAGTTTGCCGTTATCAATGCGATGGTCAAGGATTTGGCAATGCCAATCGAGATTCTCAGAGCGCCTATAGCACGTGATAATGATGGTTTGGCATTGAGTTCAAGAAATCAATATCTTACCCCTCAACAAAGAGAAATCGCACCCAAATTAAATACTGTGTTGCTTGATATCGCGGCCGCGATTGAATCAGGTAATCACAATTTTACCGCCTTATGTAACACCGCTTACCAACACTTAATTGAATTAGGTTTTGATGAGGTCGATTATATCAAGGTCTGTCATGCGCATACTTTAGTTGATGCACAGCAAAATGACGACGAATTGGTCATTTTAGCGGTTGCTCGCTTAGGTAAAACCCGCCTTTTGGATAATATTTTGCTTAATGTATAACTCTAAAGAGAGCTTTGTACTCAAAGGCGTTTATGAAGTCTAGGTGCAAAGCTCTCTACTAAGAAATCAGTCAAACCTCTGATTGTTTTCTAACTTCCTAATAAATTACGTTAGTTTTTAAAGAATAGACATAGATGAGTTTTTCTACCTTAATTGGCTTGATTGCGGGTGTCGTGATTGTATTGGTCGCGATGTCATTGGGTTCTTCTATCTTAATGTTCGTGAATGTTCCCGGCATGATGATTGTAATAGGTGGAACCATAGCGGCAACCATGATTCGTTACTCTATGGCAGATAGTTTTAAAGCGATTGGCATGTCGTTTAGTGTGTTAAAGGTGAGTAATGAGGTTCGTGATTTTAGAGAACTTATCGACATTACCGAAGATTTGCTTCGTCTTGTCAGAGCCAAAGGTGCGCTGGCAATGGAAAACTATGAGCTAAATAATGAGTTTTACCATTCAGGAGTAAGAATGATGGTGGATGGTTATTCACCAGAATTAGTGCATCAAACCTTACGTGAAAAAAACAAAAAAATGCTTGAAAAGGCAGAAACCAGTGCCGGTGTTTTTCGTTCTATTGGTGAAGCGGCACCTGCTTTTGGGATGATTGGTACTCTGGTCGGTCTGATCCAGATGTTATCTAACTTGAGTGATCCAGCTTCCATTGGCCCTGCTATGGCGGTGGCGATGCTAACCACTCTATATGGTGCCATGATAGCCAATTTATTTGCTCTGCCGATTGCCGACAAGATTGAGTCATGGGCGCAGAACGAATCAGAAAGACAAATGCTGATTATGGAAGCGGTGGATAGTTTAACTCATGGACATAACCCAGCAGTCATGCGTGATTTGCTAGCGCCATTTTTGCAAGGCAGTGTAAAAAAGGTAGAAGAGGATGGCTAAAAAAGCAGGAGGCCAAGCCTGGTTAGCCACCTTTGCAGACTTAATGTCTCTGCTTATGGCCTTGTTCGTTCTGCTGTTTGCCATGTCTTCAGTTGAGGTTCCTAAATACAAAGCTGCGGTGGAATCACTTAATGAGGCCTTGGGTAATGGCAGTGAACTGACTCCTGAACAGCTACAGTATTTTCAATCTCTCCAGTTGTCGGATGCACCAGAGCAACCAAAAGACCAGCCCCCCGAGCAAATCAAAGAGCCGCCGGAAACGACAACACTTATTCAAAGCCTAGAGCCTTTCTATGAGAGTTTGATTAAGACCTATGCAGAGGCGGGTAAAAATAACGAGATTAAGATTGAGTATGATCAAGATACAAATGAAATCAAACTCGTGTTTCCAGAGCAAATTGCATTTGATCCAGGGCGAGCTCAATTAAAACCACGCTTTAGACAATTACTGCGCGAGTTTTTTGATTTTAAGGGCGAGCCGGTCAAAGTGAGAGCAGTAGGGCATACCGATTCAAGACCGGTGACAGGCGGTCGTTTTAAGTCAAACTGGGAACTTTCAAGTGCGCGAGCTTCGAGTGTTATTGAAGCTCTCTTGTTGAACGGTTCTATTCAGCCTTATCAAGCTCAAGCGGTAGGGGTGGCAAATACAGACCCAGTCGCTCTAGAAGATACTCCTGAAGCCTATGCCAAAAATCGACGGGTTGAGATTTTAATTACTCCGGAAAAGTAATCATATTTAGGTTTTTGCAGAAAATAAAAAGCCGCCAGTTTGGTACAGTTTTGTAATGGCGGCTTTCTTTATTTTTGTGTAGATTAGGTAGCGATTTTCCTGGGTTTAACCTATTTTAGAAATATCGCTCATCTGTGTTGGAATGGTGTTTTTAGTATGAGTAATGTTGTTATTCTCATCAAAATAGACCATTTTGGGCTTAAAGTTTTCTGCTTCAGCCTCATCCATTGTCGCGTAGGTTGCAATAATCAATAAATCGTCTGGGTTTGCTTTGTGCGCAGCGGCACCGTTGACTGAGATAATTCCGCTATGATCTTCACCGCGAATAGCATAGGTCGTAAAACGCTCACCGTTATTGATGTTATAGATTTGAATTTGCTCGTATTCACGAATACCAGCAACATCCAAAAGATGCCCGTCAATGGCGCAAGAACCTTCATAATCTAATTCAGCATGTGTGGTTCTAACACGGTGTAGCTTAGATTTTAATAGCGTTATTTGCATAAGAGTCTCTTAAGTTCGATGTATGGGATCACCATAACTCAGTTAGTAATCGGGATAAATTATCAACTGCGACAACAATAAAATTAGTGGTTGCTTATTATACTGGTATTTAGCAAAAATTCTATGCATAAAAAAACCCGCTTTATAGACGGGTTTTTCAAGGTTAGGATAATTTTGAAGCTTATCCCGTGTTACGCATACCTGCTGCAATTGCATTGATACTGTTCAGTAGAGGAGATAGCCAGATCTCTTGTTCTGCTTCAGTTGCATCAGCTGATTTAAAGCG
Organism: Piscirickettsiaceae bacterium; assembly: GCA_021767305.1. The sequence goes on from JAASTL010000023.1 coordinate 3,548, forward strand.
TCCTAACAATACCATTTGAATATTGTTCAATGGCACTAGATAAGGGTTACGACGTTTCAATGAAAGTGCGATAGTTGGATTGTCCGCCATGAGGTATTCATTTTCAGTGATTTCCAAAATACGGTTCACACCTCGAGTATGCTCTTCAGCAATCATGCTATAAACCTGTTGAGCAACTTCTTGGTTCTGTCCAAGTTTGGCATATTCAGACCCTACCGTTAGGTCGGTTTTGTACAACGCCATTTGGATGTTACTCATAATGGCACTAAAAAATGGCCAGTTGGCATGCATCTCTTTTAAGCGTTCATCACCGTGTTCACTGATCCATTTGTCGATAGCGTAACCAGTACCTTGCCATGCAGGGAAGGTTAAACGCGCTTGAGCCCAACCGAAAATCCATGGGATAGCACGAATAGACTCTTTTGATAAATTACCTTTCTTACGGTGAGACGGACGTGAGCCGATGTTCAATAATCCTATCTCTGTGACGGGTGTTGCCTCATAGAAGAAGTCAAAGAACCCAGGCGTGTTATCCGTTAACTCGCGATAGTTATATTCACCATCTTTAGCTAACTGAGCCATAGTATCTAGGTATTCTGGTTTATCTTTAGTGACAGATTTCACTAAAACCGTACTGGCTTTCATTAAACCAGTAACCCCTAGAGATAATTCGTACATAGCCGTTTCAGAGTTACTGTATTTGTAAGACAGTACTTCACCTTGCTCAGTGAACTTGATAGAACCGCGAACGGTTCCTGTTGGCTGAGACAAGATAGCAAAGTGTGTTGGACCGCCACCGCGACCAACTGTACCACCACGACCGTGGAATAGGCGACAATCAACACCGTGTTCATCCACCAAGCCCATAATTTCGCGCTGTGCTTGATATAGACTCCAAGCAGATGAGAGGTTACCACCATCTTTGGCCGAGTCAGAATAACCCAGCATGATTTCCTGTTCGTTACCAGAGGCTTTTAATAATGCTTTATAGGTGTCATTTTCAAACAAAGCTTTTGTCACCGGCACAATGTGCTCTAAGTCAGTAATAGTTTCAAATAGTGGTGAAATATTAATATGGCAGTAAGGTTCACCCGCGTTATAACCTGCTAAGCCTGCCTGGTGAGCCAAGAAAAGCACTTCCATAACGTGACTAGCTTCGTGAGTCATGGAGATGACATAGTTATTGAATGCTTTTGGACTAATCTCGCTGCGCATTTCACGAATTACATTGAAGACTTCCAAAACCTCTTTGGTCATGTCATCAAGGTCAAGGTGCTGAGTGTCGATAATGGTTGCAGAAGCAACATGCTCACCCATCAATTTGACTTTTTCATCTTCAGATAATGAGTTGTAATCGATATTCAAATGACGAAGAAGATCTGCTACCGCATCGGTATGAACATTCGATTCTTGGCGAATATCTAAACGCATTAAGAAGAAACCAAACGTTTTAACTAAACGAATCAAATCTTGTAGGTCTTCATTGGCAACGTTTTCGTCACCGTGATTGCACAGTGATGCATAGATTAACTCTAAATCTTCTAGCAGTTCATCTTCAGAACCAAAAGCGAAAGGACTTTTCTTGATTGGTTTGTGGTTAAGTTGGGCTTCGATGTACTCGATATTCTGTTTTAGACGACCTTCAATCAAGTACAAGAAACGACGGTATGGCTCGTTTTTAAAGCGTTCTGGGCGGGTTTTAAAGACGGATTCAATCAGGTCTGCATCAACGATGGTGCAACGGTTGATTAACTCTTGCGAGATATTACACAAATGACGTGAATGAGTCAGTTTTGAGCTCAAATCAAACACACGTTGCTTGTACTCATATAGCGCTGAACGGGATTGTAGTAACAATGCTCTTACGGTGGTTTCGTGAGTTACAAAAGGGTTACCATCACGGTCACCACCAATCCAAGAACCAAAGGTCAAGAAATCAGGGGTTTCAATATGGTCATCTGGGTAGTGTTTCGCCAGCGCACGTTCCATGTAGCGGTACACGATTGGGACGGCATCAAATAGAGATTTACGGAAGTAGTAGATACCATTACGGATTTCATCTTCCACTGTTGGTTTTTCACGACGTACTTCGTCAGTTTGCCAAAGTACTTGGATTTGTGACTCTAACTGTTGATAGATAGATTCTTTAACGTATTCATTGTTGTACGCATCCGCTTCATTAAGCTTACCGATATCCAAGAAAATACGGCGCAAATTGTCCATTACAGAGCGACGTTTTGATTCGGTTGGGTGGGCAGTGAAAACGGGAATATAGTGAAGTTTATTTAATAGCTCTTGAACTTGGCTGGCATCTAACCCTTGCTGTTTAAATTCACCAATAGTATTGAGTACAGAACCAGTCCATAAAGGGCCGTCAGATTTTAATTGGCTCTGTCTCTCGTGATATTGATGTTCCTCTTCAGCTAGGTTAACTAGGCTAAAGTAAAGGTTGAAAGCACGGATAATCAAATTGAGTTCATCGGCATTGCGAGATTCGATAAATTCTTTAAGCTCTTGACGCAGAGCAGGGTCATCTTTCTTTTGCAGTGAGATATAACCTTTACGCAGTTTTTCAACCGCATCAAAAATTTCTTGCCCCACTTGGTTTGTGATTACCTTACCTAAGATATTCCCTAATAATTTAACGCGAGCTCTTAACTGCTTGTCTCGATTTTCGGCTGCCATTTTTACTCTCAGTTTTACAATCAAAATTAGACAAAAGTATATCAGATTATCTTTATGAAAAGAGGCGGATGGGGGCTAAAGTAAGAAAAATATAGATTTTTTGATCTGTGGTAAAAGCGCTGTGAGAAAATGCCCCTGAATGAGATTGGAGAATTAACGTTGTGATGTAAAATGTCCAGCCTCAATAACAAAAAAAGCCCTTCGAAAGAAGAGCCTTTAAGTGAAATACAACGGGTGATTCAGTGAAAACTATTTGTTTTCGAACTGTTTAACACCGTTTAAGATTTCTTGGCGAGCGGCTTCAACATCACCCCAACCATCAACTTTAACCCATTTACCAGGTTCAAGATCTTTATAGTGGCTAAAGAAGTGTTCAACTTGCTCTTTAAGTAGTGGAATATCTTCTACTTTTTCAATTTTTGAGTAGATTGGTGAAAGCTTATCTACCGGAACCGCAATCACTTTAGCATCCTGACCACCGTCATCAGTCATATTAAAGATACCGATTGGACGACAACGAATCACCGAACCAACCATGAGCGGGTGTGGCGTGACAACTAAAACATCAACCGGATCACCATCGTCAGATAGAGTGTCGTTGATATAACCATAGTTAGCAGGGTAAGACATGGTGGCACCTTGTAGGCGGTCAACCCATACTAAGTCAGTGTCTTTGTCTACTTCATATTTGATTGGCGGAGCAAACGCAGGAATTTCGATAATTACGTTTACGTCATTTGGTACATCTTTACCGGCTGGTACAGCAGCGTATCCCATAATGATTTCCTTAATTATTTGGTTGTTTTAACTGAAAACACCCGCGCACAAAATTTGTGAGCGGGTGTTCGAACCGAATTCTGATTTTCGATTATTTGTTGTGGTATGCCACCACTTTTGCAACTTCGTTCTTAGAACCAAGTACAACTGGAACGCGGTCATGGATACCTTGTGGAGCAACGTCCATAATGTCCATACGACCAGTTGAAGATGCACCACCCGCTTGTTCAACAAGCATAGACATTGGGTTACCTTCATACATTAAACGAAGCTTACCAGCTTTTGATGGATCACGGTTATCGTATGGGTACATGAAGATACCACCACGCATTAGGATGCGGTGAACTTCTGCAACCATAGACGCTACCCAACGCATGTTGTAACGCTTACCAAGAGGACCTTCTTCACCAAGTAGGCAGTCATCGATGTACTGCTTCATTTCTGGTTCCCAGAAACGCTGGTTAGACATGTTGATAGCAAATTCAGCTGTATCTTCAGGGATAGAAACACCAGATTGAGTTAGGATGAACTCGCCAACAGTGGTGTCTAGAGTGAAGATGTTTACGCCTTTACCTGTTGTCATAACAAGTAGTGCAGATGGTCCGTAAAGAACGTAACCAGCAGCAACTTGCTTACGACCGTTTTGTAGGAATACTTCTTGGTTATCACCAGACTGATCGTCTTGTGCTTCTAGTACAGAGAAGATGGTACCAACAGACAAGTTAACATCAATGTTAGAAGAACCATCTAATGGATCGAAAGTAACTAGGTACTTACCAGAGTCGTGACCAGCAACGGTGTAATCTTCTTCTTCAGAACCAATACCACGAACGTATGGGTTAGCAACAAGAATATCTTTAAGTAGATCGTTAGAGATAACATCTAATTTCTTTTGCGTTTCACCTTGAACGTTTTCATCTTCAGTAGCCCCTAGGATACCTGCTAGGTCACCTTGGCGAAGTTTGAAAGCGATGTCTTTACAAGCAACAATTACGTC
>JAASTL010000024.1 GCA_021767305.1 Piscirickettsiaceae bacterium
CGCTTATGATATTGATTGTGAAGAATTGTTAAATGTGCAAGAAACTATGGTTTCTATGCGATAAAAAAAGGGGATATTCAATCCCCATTTTTGTTTTGGTTTTATTTTTATGCGCCCAACGGGGCGATCATCGTTCGTTTATTCTTATTTTCAATTTGATTATTAATCAATTGAATAAAATTGAAATGCTTTAAATTAAAAGCTTGTATTCGTGTGTAAAGGGTTGTGACCAGTAGCTCAACTGCGCTGTTTTGGGTTGAGTGCACCACATTGACTAGCATGTGTCGAATGCGTGCACTCTTGTGTTTTACATGCTGTAAAAAATGATTTGGGGTCTTGAAGAAGTGTAGGCCGAAATAAGACAGGTGATTTTTAGTGGAGGTTAGCAACGCTGAACCAATGTTTATGGGCAGGGTGTGGAGGTTTAAGGATTTGAAAGTAAAGGATTTTGCTTGATTGAGGCTTTTGATGGTAAGTTGCGAAGAGTGATAACTTAAAGAAGCGAGCAGAGCTAAAAAGCTGAGTAGGAATACAGCCGCAAAGGGGTGAGATTCCGGTTTGGGTTTGGGGGACATAAGATTTGGGTTTCCTCTAATATAAAAAATGCATTTAAAACTAACAATATTGGTGCAAAACTACATTGTTATGAGTTAATTAGCATATAGATTGCCGCTTTGATAATTTTGTAAGGTAAAAATTCCAGATTGGTTTTTTTGCAACAGTTACCCAGCTTTAAAGTCTAACCAAACAAAGAAAGGGAGGGGCGGCTTTAAAAGAAAAATAAGTATAAGGGCTTTCATTCAAGCCGCTCAACCTTAGATGATATTCGAGGCTATTTTGCCACTAAGATGAAATTTTTAAACGATATATCTAAAAACGCTTTAAAACCGTGACGCTATCACCAATATGAATTTTACCTTCACGCAGTACTCGGCATCTGGCACCGCCACGCCAATTGGGTGTTAAGGCCTTTTTCAATCCTGGTTTTAAGGCTTCCATGCGTGCGCAAGGGTCGGTCTCTTTGGTGATTTCTAATAACACTTCACCAATTTGCACCTGTTGACCAATCATTTCCTCTGAGAATTCCATGTCATCAATCAATAAATTAGCGCGACGTTCAGTCCAGTTCAATTCTCCACCACACTCTTTAAGTGCCGTTTTCCAGCTCTTTTTACTGAGAAGAGTGACTGCGGTTTGCAGGTTTTTTTGCCCTTGGTAATCACCTTTTAAACCACCCTCTAATGTCACTTTAATGGATTGGTGAGTGGTGATTTTGCCTTTTGATTCTGCGTGCGTTGCAATACCGATTAGTTTTGCCATCTTTTATAACCTCTAATTTTTCAAGCGTAGTATAAAACTTGATTGTGACAATTTAGTTACGTAGTTTTAGATTTAAATTAAATTTTAACCATCAATCAAACCATTCCAGTTTTATAGATTAATACTCTTTAAAAGCGCTGGGCTGGGCAAGAACTTACCTTTTGGTTATGATATGGCGGCTTGTGGGATTATTCGGAATGGACTACATAAAACAAGCGTTGAATTAGATAGAGGAATTGCATGCAACATGTAGCAGGTAAATCCATGTCACTGGGTAGTGTCATGGTAGATATTGAAGGGTCGAGCTTACAGTCTCATGAAATTGAACGTTTAATGGACCCAATGGTTGCTGGTGTGATCCTTTTTAGTCGTAATTTTGAATCCGCAGAGCAGATTCGTGACTTAACTAAACAGATTCACGATTTACGTCACCCACGATTGTTAATTGGGGTTGATCACGAAGGGGGGCGGGTACAACGTTTTCGCCATGGCTTTACTCATATTCCTGCTATGCGAGTATTGGGAGAGCTTTATGAAGAAGATGAAAAACGTGCTTTTGAAACCGCAGAAAAAATAGGCTGGTTATTGGCAGCGGAACTTCTGTCTGTTGGCGTTGATTTTAGTTTTACGCCAGTAGTGGATCTGGATTATGGTGGCAGTAAAGTCATTGGCGATCGCGCTTTTCATAGTGATCCAATTGTGGTGGGTAACTTAGCATTTCACTTAATGAAAGGTATGCGTTCTGCGGGCATGGCTTCGGTAGCCAAACACTTTCCTGGGCACGGTTATATTGAAGCCGATACCCACCTTGAAGTGGCAGTCGATGAGCGTTCCTTAGCGGAGATTCAGCGCCATGATATTCAGCCGTTTTTACGTCTGATTGAAAATGGTTTGGATGCTGTTATGCCGGCGCATGTTATCTACTCCAAAATCGATGCTAATCCTGCTGGTTTTTCAACTTATTGGCTACAAGAGGTATTGCGCAAACAGTGCCATTTTGAAGGCGCGATTATCAGTGATGATATGAGTATGAAAGCCGCAACCGAGTTTGGTACCGCTGCAGAAAGAGTGCGTCAAGCCTTGGAGGCAGGGTGTGATTTGGTCTTGGTGTGTAATGATCCGATGGCAGCGGATGAAGTCTTGAGTAAAGTGCGTTGGCATGCTTCTACCTTATCGCATGCACGTTTGATTCGTTTACATGCGCATGGCAAGTTTAGCTATGAAAAACTGCAGTATGAACCGCTCTGGCAGGCGGCCAGCCAGATTATTCAACATCTTAACCAGCAACAAGACCAGCAAGACTTAATCTAATTAGCTCAGAAAGGTGAACTTTTAGTATGGATTTTATAACGCAGATTTGGACAGATTTAGTGGCAATGTTTGGTGGCCAGGTTTGGCTGCTGTTATTACTGACGATTCTGATTGCGACGACTATTATTGATGTCATACAACGTTATGTCCTAAAGACAATTCATATTCGTTTAAGACGTACCCATCATGTATGGATTGATAGCTTTGTTGATGCAGCTCGTGCGCCGGTTTCATTCTTTATCTGGGTGACTGGTTTGGTGTTGGCTTTGACCACTACCATCAATCAGTTTGGTGTCTATACCGACTTGGTACCTTATATAACCGATTTTAAAGAGACCATCCTCACGCTTTCAGTTGGTTGGTTTACGATTAGACTAGTGCAGCGTTTAGAAGGGCATTTAAAAGACTTTGCCCGCGAAGACGAACGTTTGGATGAAGTCACGGTGGAGGCTTTTGCCAAAATCATTAAACTGCTGGCCTTTATCTTAACCGGGCTGTTCTTCTTAAATGCATTTGGCGTAAGTTTGACCGGTTTGCTGGCGTTTGGTGGTGTCGGTGGTATTGCCATCGGTTTTGCTGCCAAAGACTTGCTGGGTAATGTTTTTGGCGGCTTGATGCTCTATATGGACAAACCTTTTACTGTGGGTGAATGGATTCGCTCACCCGATAAAGAGATTGAAGGTACGGTAGAAAACATTGGTTGGCGTATGACGACGGTACGTACCTTTGATAAACGACCTTTGTATATTCCAAATGGCATTTTCTCCAATATCGCCATTGAAAACCCCTCGCGTATGTCGAATCGCCGTATTAAAGAGACCATGGGTATTCGTTATGCGGATATACATAAGATGCGTAAGATTATTGATGATGTCAGACAGATGATAATGCAGCATCCAGAGATCGATCAAAATCAGACGATTATTGTCAATTTCAATGCTTACGGACCCTCTTCATTGGATTTCTTTATTTATACCTTTACCAAAACCACCAACTGGGTACGTTTTCACGAGATTAAACAGGATGTGTTGTTGAAAGTCAGTGATATTGTTGAAGCACATGGTGCAGAGATGGCGTTCCCAACTCGAACCTTACATTTGGAAACAGAGGGTTTGCAAGACCTGTTTGATAAGAATCAAGTGAATGAAACTAATCATGAATCTAACCATGAATCTAAAGTTAAGTAGTTGATTATAAACTCGTTGTCATAAAGTCTAGCCGCTATAAATCTAACTTTTATCTTTTATAATATAACGTATAAAAAAACGGGGTCATTACCCCGTTTTTTATATTTATTGGTTTTCCACTCGTTTCTTAAGATTGCTCAAAGTATAGAGCGGCATATCGATCACCGTAGAATTTGCCAACCAGCTGGGTACCTTACCACCTGGCTCAGCGGTAATTTGCAGCGTGACTTTAGTTTCATTGGCAGAGAGTTTTTCTAACTTCCAATAACCTTGCATTTTCGGCACTCTAATCAATCCATCTTGCAGAGGATAAGCATTCGGTTTTCCTTCAAGTTCAATCAGGTAATCACCGTTAGCTTGGGGTTTTTTCGTGGAAAGGGTCACGGAATCGCGATTGGTAACGGGCCATGGAGCAGTGGTAATCGCATAGTTTAGAGATTGAGTAGCGCTAATATTCTGCAGTTTTTTTGCCACTTTATTATTGTGGTACCACTCTGGATACTTCTCGGTATCCGTGACTACATTCAGCACTTTATCTAGTGGCGCTTCTATATTCACGGCACCTCTAAAAGCTTTAAATTCAGACCCTTCAACGGCTTGAGTCCAAACTTGTACCGGCAAACTCTCATCGGTTGCCTGCAAATCCCATGCAGAGACGGTAGCCGGTACCAATATCGTTAAGCTTAGCGTGGCAGCTAAAGTTGACGCTAAGCTTAACTGAGTGAAATGGTGTTTCAATTGGCGCATTATTGCATCCTCAAAGAATAATAACTTCTGGTTCTAAATAGATACCAAATTTATGGTTTACATCGGCTTGAACCAAGTGGAATAGTTCATCAACATCTTTACCATTGGCTCCACCCAGGTTTACCAAAACCAAGGCGTGTTTAGCCGAAACTCCAGCGTGACCATGAGAGCGGCCTTTCCATCCGGTCTGTTCAATCAACCAAGCCGCGGGAATTTTGTAGCTACCATTCAACATACGGTGGTGGGGCATTTCAGGGTAGTCTTGAATGAGCGTTTCGTAGTACTCTTCATTGATGATTGGGTTTTTAAAAAAGCTCCCCGCATTACCTTGTTTGTCAGGGTTAGGCAGACGTTCATTGCGAATTTTAACAATGGCATCAAACACCATTTTCGGTGTCAGATCTTCTTTTTTAAATTCTTCAAGCGCATTTTTTAAAGGATCATAAACCAAGTTTGCTTGACCGGCGTGTTGCTTTCTTAGTCTAAAGGTGACTCGGTGAATGAGGAGGCGGTTAACAAATTCTTCTTTAAAAATACTGGTGCGGTAGCCAAAGTTACATTCATTATTGCGATATTCGATTCTCTGACCGTCATAGATATTTAAGGTTTGTACACGAGTAATAGTGTCTTGTGCCTCAGCACCATAGGCTCCTATATTTTGCACTGGTGCGGCGCCAACCGTGCCCGGAATCAAGGCAAGATTTTCTAAACCCCACCAGCCTTTCTTAACGGTATAAGCAACGAGATCATGCCATTTCATACCCGCACCAACGGAAATCCAGACATTGTCTTCATCTTCTTTCATGACTTTGAGTTTATCAAAGGTACAACGTACGGTGACCCCGGGTAAGTCATCTAAAATCAATAGGTTGCTGCCATCTCCAATAATGCGCCAAGGCAGAGAAGCGAGTGTTAGATCTGAGCGTAAAGTTAAAATGTCGCTCTGTTTATTGATTTCAATGTAGTACTGGGTTTTGACATCAAGATGAAATGTGTTGTGGGGCTTGAGCGAGTAGTTGGCCTGGATGTGCATAGCAGTCTGTGTATAATTAATTTCAAGTGAAAATTATTATAAAGGATGATGAATGTCACAGCTAAAACTTTCTAAGGATTCCTGGTCGACACAATATGTCTTCATTATGGCAGCGGTTGGTTCCGCCGTGGGGCTGGGTAATCTTTGGAAGTTTCCCTATATCACTGGTGAGAACGGTGGTGGGGCTTTTGTGCTGGTGTATTTGTTGTGCATTATCCTATTAGGTATTCCGGTTCTGTTTTCAGAATTTCTCTTAGGTCGCAATGGTCGAGCCAATCCGGTTCAGGCGATGGCGAATGTGGCGCGCGAAAACAACGGTTCTAATGCTTGGACTTTACTCGGTTTTAATGGTGTGCTCGCCGGATTATTGATTATGTCGTTCTATTCGGTGATTGCAGGCTGGGCACTGTTTTATTTTGTTAAAAGTGTGCAGGGCAGTTTTGTAAATACGGATGCCAAGGCGGTTGGTGAACTTTTTAGTGGGCTATTAGCGAGTCCAGGCGAACTGATTTTTTGGCATAGTTTGTTTGCCTTGGTTACGGTATTTATTGTTGCACGTGGGGTAAAAAGCGGCATTGAAAAGGCGATTAACTTTTTAATGCCTGGCTTGCTTTTGATTTTGCTGGTTTTATTGGGCTATGCCACTACTACCGGTTCTTTTGCGCATAGTTTTGAATTCTTGTTTAAGCCTGATTTTTCAAAGCTCACTTGGGAAGCCGTCTTGACCGCCATGGGGCACGCTTTTTTTACCTTAAGCATAGGTATGGGGGCCATGATGGTTTATGCTTCTTATGTACCTAGAGAGCACTCCATTGTTAAGGCCGGTTTATGGATTGCCTTTGCAGATACCATGATAGCGTTGCTCGCTGGGTTGGTTATATTTTCAATCGTTTTTGCCAATAATCTTGAACCGGGTGCTGGGCCAGGGTTGCTGTTCCAAACTTTACCCATTGCCTTTGGTGATATGACGGGTGGTTGGCTGTTTGGCAGCCTGTTTTTTGCTCTGGTTGTAATGGCGGCCTTAAGTTCTGCAATCTCCTTAATTGAACCTGCCGCCAGCTGGTTCCAACAGAACTGGGGCATTGCACGAGCAAAAGCAGCTTGGATCATTGGCGCGGTCACATGGCTTGTTGGTTTAGGTACGGTGCTGTCTTTCAATGCTTGGTCAGACGTCCATTTCTTGGAAGGAAAAACCTTCTTTGATTCTTTGGATTTTCTAACTACTAATATCATGCTGCCTCTAGGCGGGTTGTTGATGACAGTGTTTGTGGCCTGGGTTATGAAGCGAGAAATAGTGGCTCAAGAATTAGCGTTACCAGAGAAGGCTTTAGGAATCTTTTTGCAAGTGCTGAAGTGGGTAACACCGATTGCAGTGATTATTGTCTTTGCGTCTAACTTGGTTTCTAGAGATAGTTTTGTCTTAACAGCGTTAATTTCGGTGGGAATCTATGTCGCTTATATTCTTAATCGCATGCGATTAGTTAAGCAGTCGGGTTGATGTTTAAAGTCATTTGGAGAATAAATAGTCGACTAAATAAGCCGGAAAAAATTCCAGCTTATTTGTATTAGAATCTTGATTAGATTCTTGGTGCATACTTAGTCGACTACTTAATACTGAACGGTATATTGGTTTTGCACCATGCGCTGCATCTCGAGGTATTTAGCATTGATTTTTCGTTGCATGGTATGGGTATAACGTAATATGGAAAGCATAACGTGATAGGTCAGCATTGGGTGTTGTTCTACTAAAGCTTCAAACGCATCTTTATGCAGCATAAGGATTTCAGAGTCACGCTTAGCTAATACGCGCATGGTGTGGTCTTTACCATCAATGAAACTGAGTTCACCAATCATGCTGCCTTCTTTTAAAGAGTCAATGTGAACGGTGATGTCACCACTGAGCACTTTCACTACTTCTAGTTTGCCTGATACCAAAAGGTAAAGCGTTTCATCCTTAGTACCTTGGTCAAATAAGATGTCACCTTTTGCTAGAGAACGTGCGGTAACAGCTTCAGACAAGATTTCACACTCTTCTAATGTGACGTCTTGTCCAAGAATGGTTTCAGAAATAGTTTTGGCAATACTCATGTTCAGTCCTCTGATATTTGGTTATGTCAGATTTATTCTATACGCTTACAAGCGCATTGAGTAGAGGGATTTTACAGAAGTTGTTTATTTGCAGACTCGTTGAGTTAATGCAGGTCAAGAAATGTTTAACTAAATTTTAAAAACGCATGTAAAAGGCTCTGTAAGCGGCTGTGTAAGTAACTTTAATAAAGTCGATTGTTCAGTTGACTACTTAGTCGACTCTGAATAACTCGTTTAATTTATGGCAAAGCCAGTTTTTACTCAACAAGGCAGAATGAC
>JAASTL010000025.1 GCA_021767305.1 Piscirickettsiaceae bacterium
ATGCATTGATTGTCACCACCGGCAGTTTGAATGAGCAATTCAATCAAATCTTAAACCTGCCGATTCGACCGGTGAAAGGTCAAGTTACTCACTTATCAACCGAGCAGGTCAGTAATGAACTTAAGATAGCGGTGACTCATGGTGGTTACTCTGTGAGTCACTCGCAAGGTGCGGTGACGGGGGCGACTTTTGAAGCGCCTGATATGAGTGATAGCCTCTCCACAGAATCTCATCAAGAAAACCTGAATACCACACAAAAGGCCTTGCCCGGTTGGGTAATGGCTAAAGCTCATGAAGTCAAGGGTCGAGTCGCTTTTAGACCAACCACGCCGGACCATTTACCCATAATAGGCCCGGTTCCCAAACCAGAGTGGTTAGAGCAAGCCTATCTGTCGCAATCTCATACCCATGCGGTTTATCGTTATCCAGAACAACAGTATCAACAGGGGCTTTATGTCAGTAATGGGCATGGCCCGAGAGGCCTGATGTCGGTTTTTTTAGCCGCAGATATTATTGCAGCCGATATTAAAGGAGATGCATTGCTGCAACCGTTATCGCTTTACCATGCCAGTCATCCGGCGCGTTTTCAAATTAGAAAATGGCGCAGTGGCGGATGATTTATGCAAACACTTAAGCGCTTTATCAACGCTATGGACTAAAAAGTCATGAATCTCTTGTGTCTACTGGCTTATAGATGGTTAATCAAGTATTATTGAATGCACTTACAAAAGCAGTTTTTGGATAGCAAAATGAGGCAGCAAACGGCATTGGGAATTTTTCCAAGCGCTACGGCCAATTTAAATTATCAGAATCAGAAAAAACCATTTTTTATAGCAATGGTTTTGGCAGTTTTGATGGTTTTTAGTAGTGTAAGCAGTCAAGCTTACGCTCAGGACAACCAGCTGATTGAGGTTAAGAAACAGCCTCCTGTTTGGCAGGCGGTCATTAACAAATTGCCGGCTCTAAGTGGTGTCTTTAACAAAGATTTGCGCATTGCCGTGCGTGAGCAACTGAATTTACCCAAAATGAGTGATATTCAGGCTGCTGACCCAGAATGGCTCAATGTTAATCTCTTACCGAGATTACAGCAGTTAGATACAGAGCTGAAGCAGTACATTAGAGTCAGTGAAAAGAAAGACCGTTATCAGCAGCTTAAGCAACTTATGCCCGCTTTAGCAAATATAGAAGAGCGCAGAATCATTACTGAGCTGCTGACCCAGCAAGGCGTGCGCATTATGCCGTTACGTAATGAACGCCTGTTGAGAATTATTGATAAACGCATCGAACAGCTTGCCGATAGCATGATTTTCAATATGAAAGCCTTGGTGCGAGAACGTCGACCTTATGAACCAGACTTGCTAAAAGCAATGGCCGCGTATGGCGTGATGTTTTCGGCACGTCCACCGGACTTCATCTTGCAATATGAGCTCATTCCGGAAGGCCTGAATGCTGAAGGCGAATGGGTCTATCAAACCCAAATTGCACTGTTGAATAAATTGCAGTTTCCTGTGGTGAGTCTGAATGAAACGGTAATTTCAGAAGCACAAGATGAACAGCAAGCCGAACAAAAAACGGTATGGGTCATGGCTAAGCTCGTGACAATGCATTTGAAAGAATATTTGGTGAGTCATGCATTTGATCATAACAATTCATAACGACTCATAAATCATAATGAATCGTAAAATCAGACTTAAATTTGAGGAAAAATTATGAATCTATTTAGCAAAATCAGTTTGTTGATATGGATTATTATCTTACTTGCCGCCGCCATAATGTTTGATTGGTTTGGCAGTAGAGAGATTGCCACTAGTGTACTTGACTCTACCCAATCGGCGGTCGAAAAACTTGAAGAGACCGGTGATCATGTGCAAGATGCCATTGATGTGGTCAGTGAGTCTACCGAACCAGCACGTGAAGAAATTAAAGATAAAGTGGCTGAATAATTTTGCCCTAAATTATGAATTGAGTCATGCGTTGCTCATGGACTGGCAAGTGAGTCGACTCATTAATCAAACCAAGTCACAAATTTGCTAGGTAATCACGCTGATAATATCTAAGCCTAAAGCTCTCATAGCTTCAGCCCGGGAAAATAAGATGAAACAAATCGGACTCTTGATTATTGGTGATGAAGTTTTATCTGGTAAACGCCAAGATAAGCATTTGGCGCAAGCCAATGAACTTTTAAAGCCACGCGGCTTGCAACTTAGCTGGGTGAAAATTTTAGGTGATGAACCAGCGCTTTTAACCAAGACCTTGCGAGAAACTTTTGAGGGTGGCGATATTGTCTTTAGTTTTGGCGGCATTGGTGCCACTCCTGATGACCGCACTCGTCAATGTGCTGCCAAAGCATTAGGCTTGCCGATTGAGCGCCATCCAGAAGCGGTCGCGGAAATTGAAGCGCAATTTGGTGAAGATGCTTACCCGCAACGAATTCGTATGGGTGAGTACCCCCAAGGTGCCGCCATTATTCCCAATTTCTACAATCGTGTTCCTGGTTTCTCCATTCAAAACCATCATTTTATGCCTGGTTTTCCGATGATGGCTCGTCCCATGATGGAATGGGTGTTAGATCACTATTATGCTGAACTTAAGAAAATTCCCACCATAGAAAAAGGCATTAAAATCATTCGTGGCCAAGAATCGGAATGGATTGAGTTTATGGAAGCTTTTGAAAAGCAGTTCCCACAATTAAGACTGTTTAGCTTGCCAAGCATTTTGCCAGATGAAACCCGCACCATTGATTTAGGCGTGGAAGGGGTGCCGGAAGAAGCAGAAAAGGGCTTTGCGGTAATTGTGGCTGAAGCAGATAAACGTGGTGCTGAGTGGCACCCCTTATGAGTCCCGCCTTGAGTTACGATGTGATTATTTTGGGTGCCGGTGCCGCAGGCCTGATGTGCGCCGCCACTGCAGGTTATCAAGGAAAAAGCGTGCTGGTGCTTGATCATGCTCCCAAAGCCGCGGCGAAAATCCGTATTTCTGGGGGCGGTAAATGTAACTTTACCAACCTTGATGTAAAGCCCGAAAACTATATTTGCAATAACCCCCACTTTGTTAAATCCGCGTTGTCGCGTTACCCCTCCTCTGCTTTTATCGAACTCGTTGAAAGACACGGTCTAGAGTATCAGCAGCGAGATTTGGGTAAATTGTTTTGTGAACATCGAGCCTCTGATTTAATTCAAATTCTACGCACCGAATGCGACTGGGCGGGGGTTGAGTTTAAGCTCAATACGCCAATTGATCAGGTTGAATATGTGGGTGGACATTACCTTATTCAATCCAAAGAGGAATTGTTCAAATCGACTAATCTGGTAGTGGCAACGGGAGCCTTATCATTTCCAAAGTTAAAAGCGACTGGTTTGGGTTATGAGATTGCAAAGCAGTTTGGATTAAATATCGTGCCCACCCGTCCGGGCTTGGTGCCGCTCACCTTTAAAGGCAAGTGGGAGCAGCGCCTTGGAGAGATGACTGGTTTGGCTATGGATGTTAAAGTCAGCTGTGTTTCATGTGGAACACGCAGTTTTAATGAAGCTATTTTATTTACCCATCAAGGTCTCAGCGGCCCGGCTATTTTGCAAGTTTCCAATTACTGGCAAAAAGGCGATGCCATTGTGATTGACTTGTTGCCAGATGTTGATGTTTTAGCCCAACTCAAACAGCTTAAAACCGAATTGGGCAGTTTAAGTAAATGGTTGAGTCATCAGTGGAGCAAACGTTTTGCACAGGCTTGGCTGGAGTGGTTTCCCATTGAAAAAGAGTTGGCCAATGTGAGCGATGAGGCCTTAAAAAGCTATGCCCAGCAAATTCATAATTGGATATTGTATCCCGACGACACTGCCGGCTATGCCAAGGCTGAAGTGACTCTGGGGGGAGTGGATACCGATGAAATTTCCTCTAAAACCATGCAAGCCAAAAAGCAGCCGGGGCTCTATTTTATTGGTGAAGTGCTGGATGTTACTGGTCACCTGGGCGGCTACAACTTTCAATGGGCATGGGCTTCGGGTGTTGCCTGTGGTTTGGCATTGAGTTAAAGCGCGACTATAATATTATTTTTCTACAAATTTCTTAAAGCATGTACATGAATCTTCTTAATCTCGATCAAGCTCAACGCGCACCTTTTGCCAGAATCACTGCCGGATTAGTGCGTGAAAAAGGCATTGATCCCTTTGAAATCTTTTTGAATGTGTTGGAAAGTGAAGAAGCTCCAGAGATGAACTATTGGATGACGATGGTTTTGGTGCAAGAGCATTTTGTTGCGCCACAAAAAGAGGTGGCTAAGGATGCGGCAGGAGAAGTTGTTAAACCGATTCAGGCGGCCTGTTTGCTAAAGAACGTGGGTATGGTTGCGGCATTACTTGAATTAGGCGCATTTAAAGGCAGTGTGACCGATCGTGATTTTCAACTTTGTGCACGTATTGCCTCACAACATGAAGATCAAGCAATATTAGGTTTGATGATGAAATACGCGCAAGAAAAAGACGTTATAGAGCCATTTATGCGTTCTTTGCAAGGTTCCACGCTGCAATAAATCCTCCTTTCTCCCCAAGTATTGATAGGGCTTAACGTATTATCAGCAGTGCAGCTCTATTAAAGTTTAAAGTTTTGTTGCACCGTTGTTTTTTTCTTTTGAGTGTGTCAATCTAGGCAGCTCAAAAGCTTCTTAATGAAAATATTTATTGATAGCTTTTAACTATTAATATAGTTGAAACAATTTATTTTACTAATTGTAGGGTTTTATCTAAACTAAGCATCAATTCAACGGAACCAACGTTGTGATGAATAATAATGTTAATAAAATCAAAAGTTCTTAAATTAGGAGAAAACAGATGGCATTAGAAAACCGTGAAGGTCAAATGGTACCAAGCGTTACATTCCGTACTCGTCAAAATAATGAGTGGGTTAACGTAAACTCTGACGATATTTTTAAAGGTAGAACCGTAGTTGTATTTTCACTACCTGGCGCGTTCACTCCAACTTGTTCGTCAACTCACCTTCCTCGTTTTAACGAGCTTGCGCCTGTTTTCTTTGAAAATGGTGTTGATGAAATCGTTTGTATGTCAGTAAACGACACTTTCGTAATGAACGAGTGGGCAAAAGACCAAGAGTCTAACAACGTAACACTAATTCCTGATGGTAACGGTGAGTTCACTGATGGTATGGGTATGTTGGTTAACAAAGAAGACCTAGGTTTTGGTATGCGTTCATGGCGTTACTCAATGCTGGTTAAAGATGGCAAAGTAGAAAAAATGTTCATTGAGCCAGAAGTACCAGGTGACCCATTTGAAGTTTCAGATGCTGACACTATGCTGAACTACATCAACCCTAATGCAAAAGCTGCTCAAGTTGCGACTATCTTCACTAAAGTAGGTTGCCCATTCTGCGCTAAAGCAAAAGCGTTGCTTGAAGACAAAGGTATTAAGTACGAAGAAATCAATGTATCTAACTCTGGCATCACTTCACGTACTCTTCGTGCAGTAGCTAATGCAGATACCGTGCCACAAGTGTTTATTGAAGGTAAGCACATCGGTGGTTCAGATGATCTAGAGAAGTATCTAGCTTAATCACCTTCATAAAGCCGTGCGGTTAGCCTAAATGGCTAATTAGCGAACGCTTTATGCGGAGCCGATCGGAGTTATCCATCGGCTCTTTTAAATTCTAGGGTAAGAAATAACGATTTACCCCAAAAAATTCAAAAAAGCGTGGTTTGTAAAGAAGCAAACGGCGTATTTAAAAGCAAAGGATCAAAGCATGAAATATGATTATGATGTGATTGCCATCGGGGCAGGAAGTGGCGGACTTTCTGTGGTTGAACGTGCCGCTGAATACGGAAAAAAATGTGCCGTGGTTGAAGCGAAAAAACTCGGTGGAACCTGCGTCAACATTGGTTGTGTACCTAAAAAAGTCATGTGGTTTGGAGCGCACATCGCCGAGGCGCTGCGCGATGCTCCGGATTTTGGCTTTGATCTAGAGCAAAAAGGTTTTGACTGGGCAACGCTGGTTGCCAAACGTGAGCAGTATATTTCTAACATCACCACTTGGTATGGTGGCTACATGAAAGACTGTGGTGTTGATGTTTTGGAAGGCTGGGGAAGTTTTGTTGATGCGCATACGGTATCGGTTGATGGTAAAGAATACACAGCAGAAACCATTGTCATTGCACCTGGCGGGACGCCAACCGTGCCGCAAGAAACTGAAAATGCAGAATTAGGTATTACTTCTGATGGTTTCTTTGCGTTAAAAGAACAGCCAAAGAAAGTGGCGGTTATTGGGAGTGGTTATATTGCTGTTGAACTTGCCGGTGTATTGCAAGCCTTAGGCACCGACACCAGTTTATTAAGCCGTAAAGATTTAGTGTTACGTGGCTTTGACGATATGATTCGCGAAACCTTGACCGATGCCATGATTACTTCCGGTATCCATAAAGAGTATCACTTTAAAGTTAAAAAGCTGATTAAAGCTGACGACGGTACCATTACGGTTGAAAGTGAAGATGGCCAGCACCTAGAAGGTTTTGATGAAGTAATTTGGGCGGTAGGTCGAAATACGTTAATTGAACCGCTTAAGTTGGAAAATGCCGGCTTAAGTGCTAATGGACGTGGTTTCATTGATGTGGATGATTACCATAAGACTGCGGTAGATAATATCTACGCAATTGGTGATGTCACTGGGCAAGCGCCACTAACACCTGTGGCTATTCGTGCCGGTCGTTATTTGGCAGAACGTCTATACAACAATAAAACCGATATCAAAATGGACCTGTCCAAAGTGCCAACCGTGGTGTTCTCTCACCCGCCAGTAGGTACCATCGGTTTGGCAGAACATGATGCGCGTAGCCAGTATGGTCACGATAACGTTAAGGTTTATGATTCCGTCTTTACCCCAATGCGTTATGCCTTTACTGAGCACCAAATCAAAACTGCTTTAAAGCTGGTTTGTGTGGGTGAAGAGCAAAAAGTAGTGGGCATTCATATTGTTGGTGATGGTGCCGATGAAATGCTGCAAGGTTTTGCCGTAGCGGTGCAAATGGGCGCAACCAAGGCGGATTTGGATGCTACCATTGCCATTCACCCTTCTAGCTCAGAAGAGTTGGTGACCATGCGCCCAATGATTTTTAGATAAGATGCGAAAATAAGGTTTTAGTCATCAGTAAGTCATTTGAATAAATACCAAAAAGGGGCTTTTAAGCCCCTTTTTTAATACTGACCAAGTGTAAAGTTCTTGGCACCTTAATTTAATAATGTTGGTCTACAAATCTTAACTTACAAGTCTTGGTTTACAACTCTTCAGCTGCCATGCCGCCGGGTTCAATCGTATTAAAGAATTTGGTGTATTCGACCGACTTTTCTTCAATGCTGCCACCGATGTAATATTCAAAATCGACTTCTCGGCAGGAACGCACATGCACTTTTAAGTCCACTGGAACCAGTGTATTGGCGGATTTTCTTTCAAAGGTGATTTTAATTTCTTCGTCGGTATTAAGTGGAACTGCGGAAAGAAAACCAATGCCGCTGGAAGACAAATTAATAATGGTGGTGTAAACCGTATGACCATGTTTCATCAAGATAGATGGCAGATGAGCAGGTAAGCGCGCTTCTCTTCTACGCTCAATATACTCTTTACTGCTATGGCTAGCCTGCGGTCTGAGTAAGTGTTTTTTAGTCGACGAATTCATCTTGCTTGTTCCATAAACAATTGGATTTGATTTTACCAGTCATCGAAAAAAGCGCATAGAGTTAAATTTCTTTACTCTAAATTATCAAAAACGCTTAAGTACTTTTGCGTTGGTATATCAAGTTTTAAACCTATGTGATGTTGATGCTCATAGGCAATGGAGTGCATGACCTCAGCTTTAAACTGAAACGACTGAAGTTGGTTTTGTAATTTATCCGGTAAATCAAAATGCACTTCAATTGTACTGTGTAAAGACGGGCTCGCATCTGCCATTAAACCAATTCCGTTA
>JAASTL010000026.1 GCA_021767305.1 Piscirickettsiaceae bacterium
GAATCGATTGATAAATTTTTAAGTTCAATAAGTTCAACAGGTTCAATATAAGTCGCCGTTTTAGATTCAAACAACACTTCAAATTGAATAGCATTTTTGACTAAAAAACCTGTAACGTCGTCAATAGTTCTTACCTTAAAAGAGTGATTTAAAACTGGGTCAGTTGAACTCAAATTCATATCAACTACCTGAAAGTTCCATTTGATCAGGTGCTACGTCTCTAATACGTAAAGCCTCTTGCATCACCTCTTTAAACACGGGCGCAGCCACCGCGCCACCATAATAAACACCACGACTCGGTTCATTGACCGCGGTAATCATAATCATATTTGGATTAGAGATAGGCACTATGCCGGCAAATAGAGACATATAGGTATTTTCTTCATAACCACCCGCTTTAGTTTTATGCACGGTTCCGGTTTTACCCCCTACGCGATAACCTGGAATGGCCGCTTTAGGAGCGGTCCCTCCTTTAGCGACAACGGTTTCCATCATCCTTAACACCTGTTTCGCGACTTCATCGGAAACAATTCGTTTACCTGTCGATTGTTCATTTAACTTCAATAAGCTTAAAGGCAGCATTTCACCATGATTGGCAAACAGCAGATAGGCATGTGCCAGCCCGAGTAAATTAGTGTTAAAACCATACCCAAAAGAAGCCGACGCCTGATCTATCTCTTTCCACTCTTGCGACGGTTTTAAATAACCAAAAGCTTCACCTGGTAAGAACAAACCACTCTCTTGACCTATTCCAATATCCGCCCAATAGTCACGCTGCATTTCTGGTGTCATTTGCAGAGCGATTTTTGAAACCCCAACATTACTTGATTTTTTAATCACTTCTAGTGGAGTAATGACACCGTAATTATGAGTATCCGTAATGCGATTACCTTGAATTCTTATAGAACCTGGGTTCGTATCGATTTCGGAATCTAGGTTAATAATGCCTTCGCTAAGCGCCTTAGCCACAATAAATGGTTTCATGGTTGAACCGGGTTCAATCAAATCGGTAATCACGCGGTTTTTCAAACCCGCACCTCTGCGCTGAGAAGCATCATTTGGGTTAAAGCTAGGCAAACTCACCATGGCTAAAATTTCACCCGTTTTAGCATCCACTACTATTGAGCTCGCCGACTTTGCCTGATGCTCAATCATCACTTTTTTCAAAGCACGGTAGGTGAAATATTGCAGATTTTGATCAATACTCAAAACAATTGGATTACCTGGCTTGGCGGCTTTAACATCCTTAACAAAGTCAACTACATGACCTGCACGATCTTTAACCAC
This sequence comes from Piscirickettsiaceae bacterium, assembly GCA_021767305.1. Next base: position 1,288 of record JAASTL010000026.1, read on the forward strand.
CTGCTTTTTACCCGCTTCACCTTTTAACCAATCGTTGTAGGCAAGCTCAACACCTTCTATGCCGCGATCATCAATATTGGTAAAGCCGATAATATTGGCAATACTTTCACCGGCTGGATAGTACCGTCGGTATTCGCCTTGTGTATAAACCCCGGTTAAACGCAAAGACTCTATTTGCTTGGCAATTTCAGGCACTAATCCACGTTTTAAATATAAAAAACGGCGTTTTGGTTTTTTATAAATTTTGGAAGCTATCTCACTTCTTGGTTTCTCCAAGAATTCAGCTAGTCGATCCGGTGTGTAGCGATAACGATTGATAACATTGATATCCACCCAAATCGAAGGTAGAAATTTTTCCACCTTAATCTCTTTGCCAGCATTGAGATAATTCAACTCAATGCGTTTGACATAAATGCCAGGTAAATCCAGTTCTGCAATTTTATCGACTAAATCGTTATCATTAATCTGGCGAATAAAGCTTAATTTCTTATGCCGGTTTTGTTGTGCAATGGTATTGAGCTGACTATCAGTTAGATTTAAGAACTCTAAAAACTTTAAATAATTTACTTCATGTTTAATGATGACTTTTGGATCAACCCATACCGAGGCCATAGGGGTACTTAAAGCCAACAAACTCCCATTTCGATCATAAATCTCACCGCGCGGAGCGGGAATTGAGATTGTTCTAATCTGTCTTTTGTCAGCTTGTTCCTGCAAAAAATCAGTACTTAAGACCTGTACATGAAACGCTCTAACAGCCAGCCCAATAAAACCAATAAGAATAAGGCTAAAGACTATCCAATCTCGCCTAATTTTCATTATCCGCCTCTAGCGTCTTGCTGGTTATCGCATTCGATGAATCATTCTCTAGTTCACTAGATAAGTTTTGAGATATGTCTGTTTCCACTGAGTCTGTATTAACTTCATTTGCAGAGAGATAGACATACTCATAACGTGATTTATCCAATGTCATATTCAGCTGTTCTTTAGCAATCTTTTCAACCATAGCGGGTGAGGTTAGATGTTCCTGCTCAAGCTTTAGACGTCCCCAATCCTCTTTGGCAACTAGGGTTTGTTGCATGGTTTGGTAATAACGTGATTCAAGATGGCGAATTTCGTGCTGAACTTGCACTATAAGCAATAAGGAGACAATCGTGAGGAGCGCTAAAATAAACAAAAAAAGCCCACTACGCTTAAAATCTTTTAAGCGTACGGGCTCTGGGAATCGTTGATTTGACATCTTGTCGACTCGACAATTTTAATCAGTAGGCATCACCACTCTTGGACTGTGAATGGTGAAAAACTGACTAGTCTGCCTGACGGCGCAAGAATGCCGGGATATCAAGATAGTTTGAACTATCCATACCACCTTTAGCTGCACCGTTAACCACCATTTGCGGGCGCACCACTTCAGGTTCATTTACAGGCAATTCAGCTTGCCTAGGTTGATTATGCTGGCTATTTACCGCCTGTGCAACAGGCTCTGCTTCCGCTTCAGCTTGTTGTGCAGCTGGCGCTACTTTCTGTTCTTGCTGTTCAGCTTGAGCTTTGTTCGCTTGAACTGCGCGTAGGTTCGGTGTTGCTACCTCTTTACCGGTTGCATCAAGACCCGTTGCAACCACAGTTACGCGAATTTCATCAGTCATGCTTTCATCAACAGAGGTACCAATGATTACACGTGCATCGGCTGCGGCAACTTGATCAATAACATCACCCACTTCGTTGAACTCACCCAAAGTGAAGTCTAAACCACTGGTGATATTAACCAAAAGACCACGAGCACCAGAAACTGAGATATCTGCTAGCAATGGATTAGCAATTGCTTTTTCAGCCGCCTTTATAGCACGATCATCACCGGTTGCGTGACCTACACCCATCATAGCCATGCCACGCTCACCCATAACGGTACGTAAATCTTCAAAATCCACGTTGATCATACCAGGACGAGTAACGAGTTCTGAGATACCCTGAACCGCACCATGAAGTACTTCGTTTGCGTAATCAAACGCTTTAGCTAAAACAAAATCACGACCTAAAACTTTCAAAAGTTTATCGTTAGGCACGGTAATCAAAGAATCAACGTGCTCAGATAACTCTTCAATCCCAGCATCGGCAATATGATTACGACGTTCAAAGTTGAATGGCTTACTCACCACACCAACCGTCAAAATGCCCATTTCACGTGCCGCTTGAGCAACCACAGGAGCAGAGCCTGTTCCAGTTCCACCGCCCATACCGGCAGTAATAAATACCATATCAGCATCACGCAGCTGTTCTTTTACAGATTCAATATCGTCTTTAGCCGCTTGTTTACCACGCTCAGGATCAGCACCCGCACCCAATCCATTAGAACCAAGTTGAATGCACACATCGACTGATGCGTTTTCCAATGCCTGCGCATCGGTGTTGGCGCACATAAAATCTACGCCTTGTACGTTAGAACGTACCATATAATCCACAGCGTTTCCGCCGCCGCCACCTAGACCAATAACTTTGATCACAGGCATACCAGGTGTCCGTACTGGTGTGACTTCTTTTCCTACGAAATTCATGATTCGATCCCCTTAATCTTCATGATAAACAAGCAACAATAATGTATTAATGTGATGAACTTACGTCCATCTCAGAGCTTTTCAGCAATCCGCAATACCGCACTGCGCGATCTTGGGTTTTCCTGACACTCTTTTTTACTAGGAAAGACAGGCTTTCCAACTTTCTTCAACACCGGTTCTATAACCTCTATCTGAATCGGTGAATCTGGAAACAGGTCTTTTATTTTGGATTGATCGCGAATAAACACTTTGACAATACGATCTTCCAAGGAGTGGAAGCTGATCACTGATAACCTTCCACCTGGAGCCAACACTTCCATGGCAGCTTCCAATACATTCTTTAAAACATCCAACTCTCTATTCACCGCAATACGAATTGCCTGAAAAGTTCGGGTGGCTGGATGTTTGTTTTTTTCGGTTTTGGCGAAACTCTTTTCACCAAATTGGCTAAATCTAGCGTAGTGTGTAACTCATCTCGATTTGACGCCTCTTTGATCTCGCGCGCCAAACGTCCAGAAAAACGCTCTTCACCATAATTCTGTAACACCAACTTCAGAGTTTTTTCGTCCACCTGTTTAAGCCACTCTTTGGCACTTAAACCCTCAGTTGGATTCATGCGCATATCCAGTGGACCTTCACGCATAAAACTAAATCCGCGCTCAGCATCATCCAGCTGCGGTGAAGAAACCCCCAAATCCAACAAAACGCCATCAACCTTGCCCACTAAACCGCGTGCTTCGCAAAAGCGTTTCATGTCTTCAAAACTGCCATGCTGAATTTCAAAGCGCGCATCATCAATCGAGTTATTGGCGTACTCAATGGCTTGTGGATCTTGGTCAATGGCCAACAGTTTTCCATTTTCGCCAAGCCGCTTTAGCAGCTCACTGGAATGACCACCACGACCAAAAGTGCCATCAATATAGACACCGTCCGGTTTGATATTCAAACCATCTAAAGATTCTTGTAAAAGAACGGAATAATGAATCTGTTGAGAAGCGCTCATTACAGACTCAAACTCGCAACCGCTTCAGAGACTTCATTCGACATTGCGGTCTCAAGCATATCTGGTCGATTTGCATCCCATGCTTCTTGCGACCAAAGCTCAAACTTATTACCCTGCCCCAATAAGATGGCAGGCTTTTCAATATTGGCGTGTTCACGCAACAATCCAGGGAGTAAAATACGTCCTTGAGAGTCAATTTCCATCTCAGTAGCGTGTCCAAGCAATAAACGCTGATACAAACGCGCTTGTGGATCGACATTAGGTAATGACATTAATTTTCGTTCGATGATTTCCCACTCGTCCAACGTATAAATCAAAAGGCATGGACTATGTAAATCGATAGTAGCAACAAGTTGGTTATCGCTTGCTTCGGCAATAGAGTCACGATACTTCTTAGGGATCGCCATGCGCCCCTTAGCATCTAGATTGACCGAATTGATTCCTCTGAAAAAAAGCATTTATTACCACTTTTCACCACTTTACCCCACTTGGTGCCACTATAAGTAGTTTTATACCCACTGTCAACAGGCTTGCTCGGCATTTTTCATTGACTGACAACAACTTAGCGACGTTTACACCAACATTTGATTAAAAATTACATTTTCACAATATCTATATTTTTCAATAAGTTAAGAAGCAATTAAAAACTATAGGTTTAACTAGCAAAAACAACATTTTGTATTAATTTACAAATAACATGGCTTGTCTAAACCAAACTCAACTGCACAACATATGGTTTAAATCAAAAAACCGAAACACCATATATTGATTCAAAACTCACTAATATTGGCATCTAAAAACAAAGTGGGGAATTTTTTGTTTTTTTTAAAAAAAAGTGTGAAGAAGTGGGGATTTTTCAAAATTCTGCAAACGATGTTTGCTTGAGTGTCACAAAGAGTTGTTATTTTGAGAAGACTTGAGCAGAGATTTTCTGAACAAATGTTAGACGATGCTTTTAGCCTAAAACTGGCTAAATTTAGATGTCTTAAAGATTAAGAATAGTTTCAAATGAAGTGTGGATGCCAACTTTTTTGTTTAAAGTCGCAATTGAGTATTGTGTCTCCCGAATTCCGAGCATAACTGGCTTCTGCAAGCTGCATTAATTGAAATAAATCTTTTGTTTTTAATTCCATTGCTTAATCCCTTCAATTTTTTTGGTAAAGTTAATATATTTTTTAAAATCAATTTCGCATCGGCAATCCAAAATATTAAAGTCGATTACATCCGCCAACCAAATATCATTTAAATAATCTATTCTTGTAGCCAAGACTTGGTTTACTTCCACATCTGCAATGTAATAGGAACTTTTAACTATCCCAAACCAATATCGTTGTATTGGCATAGAAACACTTACGACACTTTTAGTTAAGTAATGAGTACTAGAACCATCTGGCTTGCTAACAGAAATTCCTTCTACATTTTTAGTTTTCTGTATTAAATCTTCATTGTAATTAACATGCCATCGTTCACCGTTTGGCAATTTAAAATCAACGTTGCCACTTATCTGCTTTCCGCCTTTTACTTTAGACTCATTAACCCTAGTCTTATAGTCCCATGGCAAATCCTCATATTTAAAAGGTTGCATAGCTTCAGGATGTTCTTTTATCCATCGCTCTGCATCAACATAAAGAGTGACTCCTGCGTCTTTATTGCAATAATACTTAAATAAAACATAGGAGGGTATCGCATCCCAAAGCACTAAGTTATACATAAACAAACCTGCAAAAATACCCCATAACCAACCACGACGATTTAAACGACGTGCAACGACTACAGAGATTCGGATTACAACGAGGCTTATCAATAAATATGCAAATATAAAAAATAAAACCGCAATACCAAACATTATGCCACCCTAGCTAACCGTGATTGAGAGGCCGAAAAAGCAATTTTTAATTCGCCATTTTGCGCTTTAAAAACGGTGACATCAAACCCTGTATTTTGATCTTCAAATTGAGTAACAATTTGGGGGAAAAGTTTGGCAAATTCTTCTGCTTGTTTTTCATTGAAATCTGCGCCATCATTTCCATCCACCAAATCAACCTTAATCTTCCCTGCATCTGTTGTTTTATCTAGGATTGCATAGGATGCTTGACTCAATATATCAATGGGGTCAGACTCGATTGATTTATGCTTTTTCATCTTTATACCTCTTTGATTTTCTATCTCCACCTCTTAACTTAGGTGAGGTGGCTCGATTAAGCTGCTTAGCTATCTTCTCTTTAAAATAATCACTGCCTAATACCCAAGCTTTATTGGTAGATTCTCTAATTTGCTTTAATTCTTTTTCTTTAATCTTTTCATTAAACAGTTGTCTATAGACTTCTGTTCGTGCTTCATCTGTTTTGTCCAAGTTTTGATAAAGCTTATGTGGCGTTATGATTGGGTTGGCTTCATTTAAGCCATTATGTCGGTAACTTGACCATGGGTAGTCTGCTGGATGTTTGACCATTTGCGCTCTGACAGGGTTGAGTTCAATGTATCTGTAACAAGTTAATGCATACTGTTCACTGTCTATCAGCGTGGCTTTATATCTGCCTTCCCATAGGGTACCTGTGCGTTTGTAGCTATAGTTAAAATACTGGACGTAGTAACGCCCTATCATCTGCATCATTTTTGATATGCCGTCAGGTTTATGTGGCGTGACAAGAATGTGAACATGATTGGTCATCAGTACATAGGCGTGAATATCACATTCATGTTTTTGACTGGCCTCTTGTAACTTCTCTAAATAGAAAACATAATCTCCATCGGCATAAAAAATAGGCTCACGATTATTACCTCGAACAATCACATGTTGCGGTTGACCTATGACATTAAAACGTGGAAGTCTTGCCATTTTTCTTAAACCCTAAAATCAATCGAGTCTGACCCCATTGATCTTATGACCCCATTGATCTTGTGTCCCCCGAATTCTGAGTATTGTGTCCCCCGAATTCTAAAAATATTACTCGTACCGGGAGA
>JAASTL010000027.1 GCA_021767305.1 Piscirickettsiaceae bacterium
GACTCAATAGAGATTAAACTCTATTGAGTCGTTCTAGATGTTTACACCCCTCTGAACATTTATTACTGCAAGCGATTTGGTACCAGTTTTTTGCCATATGAACGTCTTTTTCAACTCCTAAGCCTTGCTCATACATTTCGCCCAAATGTGACTGCGCGACAGCATAGTTTTGCATGGCGGCTTTTTTATACCACTTTATGGCTTGTGTATAGTCAATCTCCACACCTTGGCCATAACGATACATTTTCGCCAGAGCAAATTGTGCCACCATGTGATCGGCCTCTTGTGTAAATAGCTGTTTCGCTAATTCATAGTTTTTATCTGAATAAGCTTCAATTGCTTGATGCAGCTGGGAGTTCATGGTGGTCGCTTGCGCTAATGTTGTTTGTATCAATATGGCTAAAGCTAATATTACTAGCATGGCTGCAAAGCTGGTTGAGCGGGTGAGTTTGTTGTTCTTTAAACAATGACTAGAGAGATACATAGGCTTGACTCTAATTTGTATGAATTATTCCACAAACTACCTTAAATGTATTATTGGTGCCGTCTTTAAATTTTTTGTTCTTAATACTTTTCACATCTTCACTATCAAGTGTTTTGATAGATTAAATTTTAGTCTTAATAATTGTTCAAACAAATTAGTTATGAATTCAAATAAAAACCTTCTTCAAGTAACAAAAAAAATCCCCAAAAGTCGACTCAGCCGCATTGGGCATCTAAGTTCTTTGGTGGGGCAGGTAGCTGGCAATATGCTGATTGATGGCGGCAAGCAATGGGTTAAAGGTAGAAAGACAACAACACAAGAGTTGTTGTTGGTTCCCAAAAATATTGAAAAGCTCACTGATCATCTTGCCAGAATGCGCGGCGCGGCCATGAAAGTCGGGCAATTGCTATCTATGGACACAGGAGATTTGTTACCGCAAGAGCTTACGAACATTCTTTCTAAGCTTAGAAATGAAGCGAAAGCAGTGCCTGTTTCTGAGTTACAGAATATTTTAAACAGTGCTTGGGGAGAAGATTGGATTAACCAGTTTACTCATTTTTCTTTTTATCCAATTGCGGCAGCCTCTATTGGTCAGGTTCATGAAGTTGAACACATCGATGGCAGGCATTTGGCACTTAAGATTCAATATCCTGGAATACGTAAAAGCATTGATAGTGATGTTGATAACTTGGCAAGTATATTAAAACTGTCTGGTCTTATTCCAAAATCGGTGGCTTTTGATGTGATTTTGGATGAGGCGAAGCAACAGTTGCATGATGAGGCGGACTACCTTAAAGAAGCCTCCTACTTACTTAACTATAAAAGTTATCTTATTGATGATGACAGGTTTACCGTGCCTGAAGTGTATTTGGATTTAACTGATGAAAATGTGTTGGCAATGGAGTTTGTTGATGGAGTGGCAATAGAAAGTCTGATGAATGAATCTCAAGCCATGCGCAATTCTGTGATGAGTAGCTTATTTGATTTACTTTTCAAGGAGATGTTCGTATTTCGTTTAGTACAAACCGACCCCAATTTTGCCAATTATCTGTTTAATAAAGAGCAGCATAAAATTGTATTGTTGGACTTTGGCGCAACCCGTGAATACAGTCAAACTATTTCTGATGGCTACAAACATTTGTTTAAAGGCGCAATGCAAAGTAATTTGCAAATGATGGAACAAGCAGCCACTGAAATAGGTTTTTTTAGTGAAGATATTCTGCCGCAACAAAAGCAGCTGGTGTTGAATTTATTTAGTCAGGCAAGTGAGCCTTTACAAGAAGACAAACCCTTTGATTTTGCCAACTCTGATCTGGCCAGCCGCATTAAAGAGCAGGGGGTAAAACTCAGTTTTGAACAGGATTATTGGCATACTCCACCCGTTGACGCTATTTTCTTTCACCGTAAACTCGGTGGTTTATATCTGCTTGCATCACGATTGCGTGCCGAGGTAAATGTGCATCAAATCTTTAAACAATATCTCTAAGCATCTTCTACGTAGCTTAATCTTTAAATAATTATTCCGTAATAAGATAAGTTTTATTTGCTTGATTTGTAAAAGTGAACGCTTAAAACATGTACATAATTTATTTATTCTGCACACAATTTGAACTATCATTTGAGTAATAATTTTGCAGGATGCCTTGGCTTGGAAAGCCGACTGATTTTAAATGACCGACTCCAATAACAATAATATCTTTACTCATGAAGGAATTTTGCGTTTCTTTCAAGAGGTATGGAATAGTACTGAAGATAATTTATTCGTGGTCTTGAAATCACCAGAGGGTGATTACATTACTGAAGCGTCTAACCCTGCTTTAGTTAAGTTATTCAATCTCACCCCTGAGCAAGCATCCGGAGCAAAACTTAAAGAACTCTTGCCAGCTGAAATCTATCAGCAGGTAGCAGCTCGTTATGATGCTTGCTTTGATCAGAATAAAGCCCTTAATTATGATGAGTCTTATGATTTTGGTAATACGGGTGAAATGCAGTATTGGCGAACCATGTTATTGCCTTTCACAGACCCTAATACTTCTGAGCAACGCATTTTTGGTATTTCTAGAGAATTTACCGAGTTAAAACGTTATGAAGAGCAATTGATTCTTGCCAATGAAAAGCTGGAAGCCGAGGTTGAGCAGCGCACGCTGGAGTTGAAGCATGCTTTAAAAACCATGGAAAGAATTTCTATAATCGATAAATTAACGGATATCTATAATCGCCATAAATTGGATCATGAACTTAATAAAGAGTTACTCAAGGCAGAAAGATATGGGCATGAATTTGGTATTTTGTTGCTAGATATTGATAACTTTAAACAGATAAATGATTCTTTAGGTCACCAAGCGGGTGATGAGGTTTTGATTGAATTTGCTCAACAACTTAAACATTGTTTACGCCAAACGGATACGCTTGGGCGCTGGGGTGGCGATGAATTTCTGATTATTGCTCCTAACTCCAATGCAGAATCTTTAACCATGCTTGCACAAAAGATTAAAGAGACTATTTCAAGTCATTCTTTTTATTTTATTGATGAGGTTAGAAGCAGTATGGGGCTGAGCTTGAATAAGTCAGGAGATAGCATTGATACACTTATGCAGCGCGCAGATAAAGCCTTATATGCCTCTAAAGCATCGGGCAAAAACCTGATTACGTTTCAAGAATAAATTTTGCAGCATAATTTTCAGGCATAAAAAAACCGAGTAACTCAACAAAGATACTCGGCTTAATTATTTGGTGGACCTGGGGGGAGTCGAACCCCCGTCCGCGAAGCCTCCATCCAAAAATCTACATGCTTATTTGATCTATTAATTTAACCTAAATGCTGCCCGATCAGCAGGGATCACAATAGGCGAGTTTGTAAAGTTTAATGCTGACTACCCAAACACGCAATCAACACGGTTCTATGAGATATGATACAGCGTTAGGGGGCATAGACACCTTACCTAGGCTGCACTAGCGGGATTAAGCCGCTAGAGCGTAGTTATCGTCGTTTGCAACTATAACAAAATGAAATAAAGATTTACGTGCATCATTCAGGCACGACATGCATTTCAAACTTTGCACTCCCCGTCGAAACCAGTACAGGCCCGGATTCGATTTTGAGTATATAGAGATTGCTTGATTTCAAGCAGAAGGTCTCTAATTCAAAGTGTTGTCGTATTATTAGGGGTGGACCCTAAAAATTCAAGTGATTGGCAAGAAAATAATTTGCTACTCTCAATCTTAAGCTTAACGTTAACCACGTCAATGTTAATAATCTCAAAGTTAACGATTGTATTTCAGTATACGCTGTTTATCACGGTTCCAGTCGCGTTCTTTCATGGTGGCACGTTTGTCGTGTTGTTTTTTACCTTTAGCAATGCCAACAGCAAGCTTCACTTTCCCTTGTTTCCAATAGAGTTCTAATGGAATGACTGTCATACCGTCTACGTCCACTAAACCTCTGAGTTTATTGATTTCGCGGCGATGCATCAATAGAGGGCGTGTTCTCAAAGGGTCGGCATTATTGTGCGTAGACGCAGTGCTTAGTGGCGTAATCAAAGCACCAAATAAAAATGCTTGGTTGTTTTTGAAAATCACATAACTTTCACCGAGTTGGATTTTTCCGGCACGCAGACTCTTAACTTCCCAACCTTCTAGGCTGATTCCGGCCTCAATCGTCTCTTCAATAAAATATTCAAATCTTGCTTTTTTATTGACCGCAATTGAATTGGGATTGGATTTTTTCTTTTTAGCCATGTGTTTCTGCAGTAATTAGTTTGAGTAAATATGAGTTGCGCATTATAGCAAATAACCTAAGTTCAATAATATGGGTAGTTCTCTGTTTTCACTTTACCTTCATTACTGAATTGTGCGATTAGTCATACAAAAATCAAGCACGTCAGACGGCGTGGAGGCTAACATTCTATGGGTATCTAGAGAAAATTCTCTCTGCCAACCAGAGCTATTCTTTAGAGAGAACTGAATAGTTTGCTTTTCTTTAATAGCACTATTGAGCTGAGAGAAAAAATCTACGGCTTCATCGGTACTATTGGCTTTTCTGAAAGAGGGCATTTCGGTGAAATTAAAGGTAAAGAAAAGGCTCATTCCCAATTGATCAGCTTGGAGCTTTTCTGTTGTTTTAAAGAGCTTTGTTATGTGGTTGTTTTGTCCGCCGACCGAGATATCATAGGTTTCATCATCACCTTCAATTTCAACCGTTAAATCTTGTTTTGTGTCGTAGATATAGCCGTGCTTAGCAAATTTAGATGAAGCGTTTGGCAAGGTACCATCTTCTAATAGGTTTTGTTTTGCTTCACTATATTGAATACTAAAATTTGTGTAATAAGGCTGACACCTAAAAAAGAAAGCGGCACCATCTTGCATATTATTTGGAATGTAAAGTAATTTCGCATGTTCGATTTTATCGGTGAAATCATCCGCTTCATATTCTACTACCCAAGTGTCTTTTAACTCGCTGTTGTTAGTAGGTCTTTCAATCTCTTTATATTTCCCCGCATGGGTCAAAGTGGTAAAGCTTAGGCAGGTGCTAACTATAGAAATCTTGAGGGCTTTGTTAAAACAGAAAAGATTGAAGTTTGAAGAACTAAATAAAGTATTTTTCATAAGGTCTCTTGCTCTTATTTTGCGTTTGTTGGAATCATTCTAACACCGCTTTGTTATAACAAAAGTTCTCACATAGATGAGTTCGTCAGTTTTGAGTCGTTGAATAAATAAGCTTTGTTATAATGCGCATCTATTAACACAACCATTGTTTTAAATTGCGGAAGTTATGAAAAAAATCACTCGTTCAGCCTTGTTACCTTATTCAGCAGAACAGGTTTATAACCTAGTCAATGATGTTGCACGTTATCCTGAGTTTTTGCCTTGGTGTGGTGGAGCAGAAGTCCTTTCTGTTTCTGATTATGAGATGCAAGCCGGTGTGGTGATAGCTAAAGCAGGCTTAAAGAAAAAATTTGTTACTAAAAACCACCTCACTCCTGGCAAACGTATTGAAATGCACCTTATTGAAGGACCTTTTAAGTCATTAAAAGGAGAGTGGGAATTTAAGGCGTTGGATGTGGATGCTTGCAAGATTCAATTTGAAGTGGAGTTTGAAGTTAGCCATAGTATTTTGAATGCCGCAATTGGGCCTATTTTTGAACATATTGCCAGTACTATGGTCGACTCATTCTGCGAGCGCGCTAAAGTAGTCTATGGTTAATAGGCCTGCCTAATCACATATAGTCATAAGTAGTCGACTAGGAGTGAAAGATAACCCCAGTCCTACATAGTTTTAGATAATTGTTAACCGTTCGTAATAGAACGAGAGTACATTGATATGAGTAAGATGATTACAATTGAAACGGCCTATGCTTTAGCAGATGTTCAATATCTATTTGCCGAGCAGGTAGAAGAGGGAACAACAGTTGAACAAGCCTTAGAGCGTTCTAAACTATTGCAAGAGGTGCCAGGCTTGGTGATTGACAAGGTAGGGATATTCGGTAAATTAGTCTCTACCGATACGGTATTGCGTGAAGGCGATAGAATTGAGGTTTATCGCCCACTCAAAGCAGATCCGCGTGATCGTAGGCGCAAAAAGGTAGCCCAAGAGCGTGAAGCAAGCAAAGATGCGAAAAAGTAATCAACCATAATTCATAAGTTTCAAAAACTAAAAAGGCCTGTAAATCAGGCTTTTTTAATGCAGTATTTTAAATGTTAATTTATGCTTAAAACCAATCTAAACCAAGCCATGAATCATCTTGCTTAAGAGCAACTTCATTTTCTTTTTCTGACCAGTTTGCTAATAGTTGGTCATTGTCGAATTCAATGGTTAAGTAACGCGATAACTTTGCCGTTTTGTCATTTTTCTCGCTACTGAAATAAGTGTATTCCCACTGGTTTGGGTTAAAAGGGTGTTGTCCCATTGGCGGCCCTAATAACTCTCTAACCTGGTTTTTAGTTAAGCCTTCTTGTAATAAATCAACTGATTCGGCGGTCATCACATTACCTTGTACCAAAGGAGCTTTATATGGCTCAAGGTATGAACATCCAGAAAGTAGGGCTGAACTTAACAGTAGAGTCACAGTCAATGATTTTACATTGGGTCTAGTCGGTTTAAGTGATTTCAGCTTGGCCATTTTAAAAGTTCCTTGGCATGTTCGTGATTTGATGATTTAGAAATTGGAAATTGTAAATAGTAACAATTTTCATTTAAGCTCAAAGTTAATTTGTTGTATTATACACACCTAATTAGTCATCTTAAGCAGATAATTAGGCAACTAAACCACATAATAATATTTTGATAACTGAGGGTTTTATGAGCGGTGCAGAGTTAAAAAAAGTTGGATTAAAAGTCACCTTACCGAGATTGAAAATATTAGAAATCTTGGAAAGTGCCGGAGAAGATCATCATTTATCTGCTGAAGATGTTTATAAAATCTTGCTTGAACAAGGTGAAGAAGTTGGTTTGGCAACAGTTTACCGTGTTTTAACTCAGTTTGAACAAGCAGGCATTGTGCGCCGTTTGAACTTTGAAAATAACATCTCTATTTTTGAGTTAGATACGGGTGACAACCATGATCATATTGTTTGTATCAAATCTGGTCGAGTAAAAGAGTTTGTTGACCCGATCATTGAAGAACGCATTAAAGAAATCGCCTTGGAAAATGGTTATGAACTCTCAGGGCATAGTCTAGTCATTTACGGTAATCTTCCAGAATAACCTTAACCTAAAGCTTAACCTAAAGCTTAATCCGAAGCCTAACCACTGATGCAATAAAATTCTAAGCGGGCAGAGTGATGATTCACCTGCCCGTTTTTGGTTTCATTATTAGGACTCAATTACTAAGGCTCAATTACATTTCCCTCAAAATCCATTAAGCAACCGCTCTGTTCTGGGCTTAAATTCTGTAGAACCTGAAACAATCCTTTCACACTGACTTCTGCGGATTGAAGCTGCCCAGGTTTTAAATATTTTTGAAAGGGTTTTGATAACGCACTGTCGGTCGTTCCAGGTTGCAGTGCAACGATTTTGCAATCTGAGCGGGCACGCTTTAACTCAATGCTTAAATTCTTCACCATCATATTCAGAGCGGCTTTAGCACATCGGTAACTGTACCAACCCCCCATTCTATTATCAGAGATACTGCCTACTCGGGCAGAGAGTACCGCAAATGTGGTTGTGGTTTTTCGTAACGGGTTTTTTACCAGCAAGTTTTTAAATATTAATGACGGGCCTAGAAAGTTAATCTGCCAGCTCTTGCTAAGTTGTTCAACATCTAACTCCTTAAAGCTTTTTTCTGGCATAAGATCATCATCTTGAGC
>JAASTL010000028.1 GCA_021767305.1 Piscirickettsiaceae bacterium
CAGCAAAGATATGACTTTTAATGCACAAATCAAACTGCTTGAAAAAACGATTGTGGATAAATTTTATCGCCAGCAACAATGGCATTATGCACACCAAGCGTTACTGCCGACCATGAAAAACAACAACTTTATAAAAGATGAAGTCTTACCTAGTGCTTTAACAGTCGTGCACTGTTTAGTTAAAGATTCAATTCTTCCATACCAAACTCAAATTCAGCAAAACCCATTGGAATTTAGTCGTTTCAGCCTCTCTGTGTCGGCTCTTAACTGCAATCACCCTTGAATTTGCATACAATAGTGCCAATTTAATTAAGAATTACTAAAGTGAGCTGAGCCGCGTGGGCCCTTTAATTATCATTTTTGTTCTGCTGTTTATCATCACCACCCTACCAAGCCTTTGGACTCGGGCGATTTTGAATAAACACCGTAAACCACATCCCGATATACCCGGTACGGGTTTACAGTTTGCAGACCATTTAATTAAAAAATATGAACTTCATGGCGTAAAGGTCGAAGAGACGGATCAAGGTGATCACTATGACCCTATCGATAAAGTGGTGCGAATTTCCACTGCTAACGCTCACAGCAATTCACTGACGGCAATTACCACCGTGGCGCATGAAGTCGGTCATGCCTTACAAGACAAAACCGACTACCCAGAACTCAAACAACGCACCGCATTAGTGGAACGCGCGGCCATCATGCAAAAATTTGCCGGTGCGGCGTTAATGGTGACGCCGTTTCTTATTCCGCTAGCGCATACGCCAATGGTGGCATTATTGACGTTTGGAGCAGGATTTATTGCCATGGGTGTGCCGGTAATCATTCATTTGAGTACCTTACCGGTGGAATTTGACGCGAGTTTTAAGCGTGCTTTGCCGCTTTTGGAAGAAGGGAATTACCTGAGCAAGAAAGATCATAAAACCGCTAAAAAAATTCTTTTTGCCTGCGCCATGACCTATGTGGCGGCATCACTTTCGAGTTTATTTAATTTATGGAAATGGCTAAAAGCTCTAAAACGCTGAAAGCGTAAGCAGGCTATTCTGAAAAACTTAAATCTGACTAAAACAAGAGACCTGATTACGCCCAGCTTGTTTTGAACGATAAAGCGCTTTATCGGCTTTACCGATTAACTTATCAATTTTTTCCTCATGACAGCACAGACCAATACTGATTGTGAGCGGTAAATCAATTTTTTTAACCGAGAGACTTTCAACCTTAGCTCTGGCCTCTTCAGCCAAAGCCATAATCTCAGACACTTCCAATCCATAACCGATGGCACAGAATTCTTCACCCCCAAATCGTGCCACCACTTGCTCAGCAAATACCTGTTGAATAAGCTGTGCAACAAAGATAATCGCTTCATCGCCTTTTTCATGCCCATATTGATCATTGACTTGCTTAAAGTGATCAATATCAAACATCACGGCAAAGGCATCTTTTGCCTGTTTTTTCATCTGTTCAGCTTGAGCAAACAAATAACGTCGATTGTATAAACCGGTTAAAGGATCGGTCTGCGATATTTTCTCAATCTCTTTAAAACTTAAGGCTAAAGAGAGGTTGGTATAAACTCGGACGTATAGCTCTTCTACGGTGAATTTATGGTTATAAAAATCGTTCACGCCGTATTTCATTAATTTGATGATTTCTGCCATATCCGGCTGCTCTTCAGTTAGCAAAATAGGCAGTTTGTTTTGCGAAAATCGATCCCGCACTTTCTGTACAAACTTAACCGCATCTAAGCTTTCAATCGTCTTGGCTTCATTCACAATCAATAAATCAGGTGTTTTGGATTTTAAAGTGGCTAAGAGTTGCTGTTCATCATCAAACATCGCCACTCGGTAACGTTGGATGTTTAATAAACCAAGTAAACGTTTACTACTTTTAGACTGATTAGACAACACCCAAATGGTTCGCTCGGCATTTTCAACTAAATTCACTACTGTCTTAACGGCATAATTAATCGCTGATAGCCCATCTTTAATAACGTAATCGGCCACCCGCAAATCAAACATTTTTTGGCGAGTTTCTTCCGTATAGTTGGCAGTCAATACAACGGTTGAGACATGGTGGGAATGTAGTAAAGGGACAGTGGCGGCCTCTTCCGCATCAGGAAGGTTTAGATCGGTAATACAGGCCACAAAATCAGTGCCCGATTCAAGTAATGCCTTGGCTTGAGAAAAGTCATAAGCGACCTCAACAGGCATGCCAGATTGTTCACGAATCTGCTCTTGAAGCAAATCTGCCATCGCTTTTTGATCTTCAATGACTAAGATTTTTGGTTGTGTCATGACTTCCCTAGTTAAATTGCATTATGTTGCCGGTGCGAGAAGTACAGCAAATTCCATTCCGCTTTACAGAGGTTTTTATATTGTTGTTTTAAAACAATATTTATAACGTATTTTTACAGTGTAGCAATGCTTTCCAACTGAAGGGTGGCGTGATGCACCTTGTGACGGTCAAGCAGATAGTCTTTGATTTCTGCCAGGGTTTCATCATTAACATGCGCTAAATCGGTTTTAGCGTGTAAGGTCATCATCACTTGATCCTCGGCAATCGCCCAGATATGAATATGGTGCACCGAGGTCAGGTAAGGGAAGCGTTTTTCCAAATCCTCTTTAATCTCTTCAATCTCATAACCCGCCGGCACACCTTCCAATAATAGGTGAGCAGATTCGCGCATCAAACGATAAGCCCCCACCCCGATAATTACGGCGACAATTAAGGAGAGAATCGGGTCAATCGGCATCCATCCAGTAAAGTAGATAAGTAAAGCACCGGCAATAACCGCCACAGAGCCTAAGGTATCGCCTAAAAAGTGCAGGGTAGCACCGCGCATATTCATATTATTTTGGTCACCGCTATGTAAAATCCAAAACACCACCAAGTTATTCAATAAGCCAATCAGGGCAATAATAAACATCTCTTTGCCCATGACCTCCTGCGGCTCAATAAGGCGGTGAATCGCCATGGCGACAATCCCGGCCACAATCAACAGCAAGGTAAATCCATTTACAAATGCGGTTAAAATCTGAAAACGCTGAAAACCAAATGTCATACGTTCTGTGGCGGGTTTTTGCCCCATTTTATAACCCCACCAAGCTACCGCTAAGGCCATCGCATCAGTCATCATGTGTACGCCATCCGCCACCAAGGCAATAGAATTAACCCAGAGACCACCAATAATCTCCACCAGCATATATGAGCCGGTAATAATGGCGGCAATCATGACCTTGCGCTGGTTTTTCTCATTCGCATGACTGACATGATTATGATGATGAGAAACGGGTTGGACTTTAGCATTCATAATTTTCTTTGCCTTGTTTTGTTCGCAATTCACTGTAAAGCCAAGTAAATATAGCGAGCTGAGGTTAAACCTAAATGACAACACTCTATGAGAAATTTGATTCTATCACCAAGCTGAAATACGTAGCTAGAAAAACACGACTCAATTCAGAGTCGACTATTTAGTTTTCGCCACGGCCCAAGCTTCAATCCACGCTATTTGCGTATGCGCTTTGATCTGTTTGGCTAAGGCCTGCATGGTTGCCCCCGTGGTAATAACATCATCCACCAAGGCAATTTTTTGCAGCCCCTGCAATTGCGGCGCGTTGACGGCAAAAGCTCGATTCAAATTTGCTTGGCGCTGTTTTTTAGATAAACCTGTTTGACTGGGAGTTGCTTTAATACGAGTGACCGCTTTGGACACAACTGGAATCGATAACAATCTTCCCAATTCTTGAGCTAAGAGCTGGGCTTGGTTATAGCCGCGTTCTCGCCTGCGTTTTGGGTGAATAGGCACCGCTACTAATGCTTCAACATCGCTATTTTTAAAGTGCTCCACACAAAGCTCGGCTAATAAACGTGCGTGAGAAACTTGGTTGGCATATTTAAACTGGTGAATCAACTCATCCAAAGGCGCATCAAAATAATATCCCACATGAGTGCGGTCATAAAACGGCGGCATGGTAAGGCAGGCGCCACAAAGTTTGTTATCGGCACTTGGTTCGCAACATTGCGGGCAGACATGGTTTGGTTTTTTTAAATGATGAATATGTGGTGCTGAAAGATCCAACCCCTGGCCATGCTCATCAGAGAGCACACATTTAGGCGGTAAAACCCAAGACTCCAACCAATGCATTCAACCTCCATTTTGTCGGCTTTTACAGAGTCGACATCTTTATCCGCTTCTGCTTAGGCTGTTAAGCCGTTTCGTAGTCCTCTTCTTAAAGCGCATGGCTTTAGGATATAATGTTCTGATTATCTATAAATAGTCGAATCTGAATAGAAAACTACGACAATATCCAGCCCAGTATTTACTGGCACTTAACAACACTTACTGGTATTTACGTATCAATCATACACAACCATCGCAGGAACATCATATGAATCAGCAAACCATTGGACAGATCAGACACGATTGGACCGTCGAAGAAATTCGCGCCATTATGGATCAGCCATTCAATGATTTGATGTTCCAAGCGCAAACTGTGCACCGCCAGCACTTCAACCCGAATGAAGTGCAGACCAGTACATTGGTGAATATCAAATCTGGCGGCTGCGCGGAAGATTGTGCTTACTGCTCCCAAAGTGCGCGTAACCAGACCGACATTGAAAAAGAGCGCATGATGGAGATTCAAGAAGTCATTGAGCAAGCCGTGGTGGCGAAAGAGCGCGGAGCAACTCGTCTTTGCATGGGTGCCGCTTGGCGTAACCCGAATAAAAAAGACTTTCCTCGTGTGTTAGAAATGGTCAAAGTCGTTAAAGGTCTTGGATTAGAAACCTGCCTGACCTTAGGTATGCTTGATGATAACCAAGTCGAGCAACTTAAAGAAGCTGGACTGGATTACTACAATCACAACCTTGATACCTCGGAAGCTTTTTATCCAAAAATCATTACCACGCGTAACTATCAAGACCGTTTAGACACCATCGATAAAGTACAAAAAGCCGGCATTAATGTCTGTTCAGGCGGCATTATCGGTATGGGTGAAGAACATAAAGACCGTGCTGAACTATTGCGCACCTTCGCTAATATGCACATTCATCCGCACTCAGTGCCCATCAATTTATTAGTGCCAATTGAAGGCACGCCACTGGCACATATGAAGGATAAAACCGACTCTTTCGAGTTTATCCGTGTGATTGCCACTGCGCGCATTATTATGCCGGAATCCTATGTACGTTTATCAGCAGGTCGCATGACATTGACCGATGAAGCCCAAGCTTTGTGCTTTATGGCGGGTGCCAACTCAATTTTCTATGGTGATAAACTGCTCACTACTGACAATCCAGAATCGGATCATGATGTGCAGTTGTTTGCTAAGCTCGGTATTCAGATGCAAGCCAATCGCAAAGCAGAGATGGCAGCACAAAAACTTGCCGAACAATCCACAGAACTGACGGCTTAGTTGAACCAGTTAAACCAGCTAAACTATGTAAACCAGCAGAGCTCTCAGCCTTAATGCCATCGATTAAAGCGCGCTTTCAAACTCAACTCGCCGAACGTGAAGCCCAACATCTTTATCGTCGGCGCCCGCTGGTGTTTACTCCGCAAACAGCGGAGATGCAAATCAATGGCATCGCCACCATCAATTTCTCATCTAATGACTATTTGGGTTTGGCCAATCACCCACAGATTAAAAATGCCGTTATCGAAGCGTTGCAATCTCCTGATTACAGCTACGGTTCTGGCGCCGCCCACTTAGTTACCGGGCATCACCTGAAACATCATATTTTAGAAGATGAAATTGCCGATTGGCTCGGTACTGAACGCGCCCTACTGTTTTCCACTGGTTATATGGCTAACCTCGCGGTGCAACAAACCTTGATGCAAAAAGGCGATTTGATTCTAGCGGATAAACTCAATCACGCCTCCTTGCTCGATGGTGCGCGACTTTCCGATGCGGAGATGAAGCGCTACCCGCACTTGGATATGCAAGCCTTAGAGCGCCGTTTGCAAAAAGCACAAACACAAAACCAGCAAGTGTTGATAGTTTCCGATGGGGTTTTCAGTATGGACGGTGACATAGCACCACTCGATACGTTGCAAGATTTGGCCAAAAAATATGATGCCTGGCTATTTATTGATGATGCCCACGGCATCGGCGCTTTAGGTAAAGATGGCAAAGGCTGTTTTGAACATTTTGGAGTGAAACCCGATGAAAACACGATTATTGTCGGTACACTCGGTAAAGCCTTTGGCACTTCCGGCGCCTTTGTGGCTGGTAGCCAAGTGCTGATTGAGGCTTTGATTCAATTTGCCAGACCTTACATTTACACCACCGCCATGCCACAAATCAATGCCGCTGCCATTCGTCAGGCCTTGAAGCTAGTGCAAACCGGGCAAGCTTCACGTGAAACACTGCAAAACAATATTGATTATTTCAAACAGCAAGCCAAACAGATAGGCTTAAATCTCATGCCCAGCGTTAGCGCGATTCAACCGATTCTATTAGGCGATAGTGAAACCGCGCTGGAATGGAGCGACTATCTTCGCGAGCAAGGACTTTGGGTCACCGCCATTCGCCCACCTACGGTTCCGCAAGGACAAGCGCGTCTGCGCATTACCCTAACGGCAAGTCACACCCAAAGCCAAATCGATAAACTGCTACAAGCGCTCAGCAGCAAACTCAAACTCTAGTCATTAAATCCATAGACTTTTTTGATAGACTGATATTTGCAATGCATTAAGTAGTCAATTCTCTGGAGTTAACCCCCTTGACAGATAAACAGGCTGAAAAAAACTGGATTCAAAGACATCGGTGGCTGTTCCTTTTTCTAGTCATTATCGCGGTCTTTATCCTTACCCTGCCATTCACTTTAAAAGGCAGTGTGCAGCACGCTATTTACAAATACACCCATCCTTATGGCATTGAAAAAGTCAGTCTAAAAAACATTGATCTGAATATTTTCAAAGGCACTCTGCTAGTTAATAAACTACGTCTTTATCGCGCAGAATCAGAACAACCGATTACCGAAATCAGACAACTTGAGATTGACCTCAAACTCACTCAGCTTTTACAAAATAAAATCTATATCAAGAGCCTGAATTTTGATGGCGCGAAACTACCCTTAACCCTTGCGGACGATAAAACCCAACTGTTTTTGGCCGGCATCCCGCTTATTCCTGAACAACAAAACATCGCAGAGGAACCTGCAGAAGAATCTAAATCCAATGTTGATTTTGGTATTGAACATCTCAGTTTTAGTAATATCCAAACCAGTTTGACTTACGCAGAGCAAACCACGCGTTTTACTATCGACAAACTCTCTCTTAACAACCTCTATAGCTGGCAGCAGGGTTATGGCCGCCTGATTCTGGCGGGTAAACTTAATGACCGAGAACTACGCAGCAACCTGCAACTGCACCTTTTTAATACCCAACCCAAAGTGATTGGCACTTTCAAAATCGATGAACTCGATAGCCAAGAGTTTAACGCTTTACTGCCAAAATTGGATTTCTCCACGGCCGCTAAACTACAGGCTGACATTACCTTTACTGCAGAATTGATTGAGGGGGGTTTTAGGTTATTTCAGCAAGGGCAAATTGACCTGAAAGAAGTCCGTTTTAAGCAAGATAAACTGGATACTCAAGTAGAAGAACTGCAATGGAAAGGTGACTTGCTGTTAAGCCAAACGGATAAAACCTCAATTGAACTTAATGGCGATTTATCACTCACCGCTCCTAGTATCAAACAAGAGGCGATAAAC
>JAASTL010000029.1 GCA_021767305.1 Piscirickettsiaceae bacterium
GAAGAAAGCGAATCAGAAGTGAACTGTCTTGTTGATTGTGTTTGGAAGCGACTAGAAAGCGACGTTGCTCGGCAACGGCATCGCCATAAGAGGTAGTGCTATCGACTTCAAATGCCAATTCTTTAAAGGTAAAAAGATTAACGCTTTGCTGATAGATCTGTTGCGCCGTAAGCGACTCAGAGGTTTCAGAAGCAGTGGCGAAGGATAGGGGTGCATGGAAAACAAGGGCCAACATGCACCCGATAAATAACCAAAAATTAGATGAACTCAGGTGGTTATTGCTCATAGTAATCATTGATATACGGCAAGGCATCCAAGGTCAATTGTCTGAGGGCTTGCTGCTGCTCCAACATGGCTAATGAGTAACCGTTCATGTTTTCCAGCATAATCACGACATTGTTATTAATCATATCCAAGACCGGATCAGAATCGCTTGGTTCATACCATTCACGATCTAGAATAATTGCCATGCCCATTAAGACCATATTGATAATTTGTTTCATAGTGCCGTAGATTAAAACGCCAAAATCCAAAATGAGAATTTCGGTGTACACAATCATCTGTTCGGTATAGAGAATACGATCAGCCATTTCACCAATTCGATCAGCCATTACGCCAATTTGCACTGCCATCCAGAGAATACGGTTAGCCATGACACCGACTTCTTCTCCACGTGAAGCAAATAAATAGCCGTACTCCATACCCTGCATTGCAAAGTTATAGGCGTATTCCATACCGGTTGAAGCGAACTGGTAAGCGTCCTCTTCGATATCCATAGTGAATTCAAAGGCGTATTGCGCAAGAAGTGAGGCAAAATCAAAGGCATCACCCTCGGTATTGGAGGCAAAGTCATAGCCAAACTGTGCTAGTAAAGAGGCAAAATCAAACGCTTGCGCCTCGGCATCGGCAGCAATACCGCCAGCAGTGGTGAAGTTTGCCATAACTTTATCTGCTAAATCAGAGAAATCAGTCGTTTCACCAGACACAATTTCAGCAAAAGCATTCAGGATGGCTTGTAAATTTGAAACCGAAGAACTGTCTTCAGTTTTAGCCATAAAAGAAGACAGAATCTGGTCATCTGCATTTTTAGCCGAAGTAAATAGAATTCTGAAGTTGTCAGCAGTACTACCAGAAGCGAAACTCAATGCTGATTTTGCACTTTCTGAATAATCAAATTCTTGTAATTCAGAATTTAACTCTGCACCATTTAATAAAGACTTTTCAAAAACCGCAAAAAGAGACTTCATAAATAGTGAGGATATTGACAATAAAATAGAAGCTTCTTTTAACTCTGCTTGAACTTTAGTTCTGTCTTCTTGCCATGAATAATCTTCACCAGCGGCTGCAAGAGAAAGAGATTCCACTGAACTGAATGCCATGGCACTTGAAAGTGAGGACTGCATTATCTGGTTCATCAGCGTTGTCCAAACCATCAACATTTTGCCGGACAAATCACCTGCTGAAAGCAGCATATCAATTAATTCTTTTTCTGAACTAGATGTAGCATTTGTAACGTCTTGAATTTTTGCTGATCCAATAATTGCCATTGAGGCAAAACTCACTTTAGCCAGACTTAACATTACAGCTGACTTACTTGAGAAATCTAGATCTTGAATGGATTGCTTAGCAATATTATCTAGCATGGAATCAATCGCTAAATTAGCGGCAATATTTAATGTCCATCTCTGGGCTAACTCAATTGATTCATTTTTAAGGATAGAAAGAACTCCTTTTAGAGCTTCTTCAATCTTAGTTAGGAGGCTTACATCTGTAAGATTTACTAAAGACGAAACTGCACTAAGAAGAGGCTTATAAAATTCCTCGAATAACGCCGGTTCCATACGAGAAACCACCATGGCTGCCGATTTACTCGCTGCTTCGGATTTAACTTCAACTCCCGCAGAATCCATCTGGAAGTCGTATAAGCGTGCAGCGGCTTTTAGTTTGGTGATTTGACTTAAATATTGCGTGTATGCAGAACTGTGTGCTTGAACTTGTTTTTGCCAGAAATCGCTCGCTGACTGAACACCCTCTTGAGTGTATAGGTAATGAGCGCCTTGGCTCAATAGATCGCTATTGCTATAGTCAGGTGAACGTTGACTATAGAAGTTATATATCTTAGCAGCCTCACTGAGGCTATCTAGACTAGAAGTAGTTTTTTGGGTGGTTGAGGTGCTTTCACCCGTGGCCACTTCATTATGCAAGTTTGAAGAAGTATTATGCGTTGAACTGGACGTGTCCTGTTCGGACTCTACTGAAGCGAGCGCTTTATCCATATCTGAACTGGCTGGCGTAGATGTATCAGCCGCCGAGGAAGATCCTCCGCCTCCGCCACATGCCGTTAATACGGCTGGAACTGAACCTGCTGCAGCCAATTTAATGGCCAGACTTAAAAAGCTTCTGCGCTTCATTTTCATAATATTCTCCAACTAACTCAACCCGCCATTTTACTGGAAAAACCCGATAAAAAACTGCATTTATCAATAACTTATATTTATGACAAATTGATAAACCAAAAGAGAGGCTCTGAAAACAGCTTTTCTAGGCGTTTAGTCGCTGGTGGAATCTTTACTAGGGATAAACTTCATCACCAAAACCACAAACAAAATTCCAGCTAAAAACACGAATAACAACACCGGCCATAAAGTCGATAAGACTTGCCAAGACTCAGCTATTACCACTTGGTCATCGCCGACCAGATCAACCAATTGAAATTGAGTAATATCACCTGCAAAGTAGAAATAAAGCAATAACATAATGGCGACTAAAATAATGCACATAGCAGGCTCCTAGGCTTTTGATAGACAACTAAATTTTAATAAACTCAGTGCCTTTTTCTTTCAGGAATTCAAAGAACTCTTCGGCGATAACTGATAACTCTTTGCCCGCTGGATAGACAATATTCCAGCTTTTTTGAATTGGAAAACCTTCGACATCCAGCTCTACAATCGGCCCTCTATCGCGTTCTAAATAAAGTGTATGGCGAGAAACACAGGCCACCCCTAAGTCACCAACTACGCAGTGTTTAATAGCTTCATTAGTAGACATAACCAACCGTTCTTTTACGGTTAGCCCTTTTGCTTCGAATGCATTTTCTACCGCTGAACGAATCCCTGAACCTTCTTCTCGCATAATAAAAGGTTCTTCAGCCAAACGTTCTAGACTAACTTTTTTGCCCACTAAAGGATGGTTGCGATTAGCAATAATAACCAACGGATTCGGTGTAAAGGGGACAACTTCAATATCTAAATTACTGGACGGAATTTGACCAAGGATATACAGATCATCTAAGTTTTGCTCAATACGTTTTAATACCATTTCGCGGTTACCAATCGTCAAGGAGAGATCGATATCTGGATATTTCTTGGAAAACTCACCCAACGCAAGTGGCATGAAGTATTTCGCAGTACTCATTACCGCAACACGTAGACGACCACGTTTCATACCTCTAAATTCATCTAACTTCATCTCTAGATTAGAAAAGGTCTTGATGATCTCACGGCAACTGGATGCGACTGACTCCCCAACTTCAGTAAGGAAGATATTACGCCCCACCTGCTCATATAGCGGCAAACCAATTGATTCCGCCAGACTTTTAACCTGTGCAGATACGGTTGGTTGAGTTAAATGCAGTTCTTCTGCGGCACGAGTAAAACTGGAATTTCTGGCGACGGATTCAAAAACTTGAATTTGACGGAGTGAGGCATGGCGAATGAGATATTGGCTTTGATTTGGAACAGCAGCGGTTTCCATGAACATCCTTTGGAGCTGACTCTGATAGGTGGAATAGAATGTTCAATAGATTATAGCAGAGGTTTTACTGCTGAGGTATAGACTGGCTAAAAGGACTCTTAACCTAGCTTAATAAACGGGTATTTAGTCGTAAGAAGAAAGGTCTTTAGGACGACCACAAGTCAAGCGTTCTAAAGCCGCCGTCGCAGCACGCGCCGCCTCTTGCACATCAGCCTCTTTACCCGCAATCAATAAGCGACCATAGGCACCAACCGCACGCGCTTCAATCAAGGTGATATTGGCGGCTTTTTCGGCTTCATTAGCGGCATATACGATGTAACCTGCTGGCTCGGTTTCCATAATGAAAATACTTTGCCCCGGCATGATCATCGAACCTTTACGGTTATCACGGTTAATCAAAGTAGCGTGGTCAGCAGTGATACTTGGAATCACTTCATTCCACATAATGACACAAGCTTGACGCTCATATTCAGCGGTCTTAATTTGACGCAGAACCGCATTACCGGCTTCTAGCACATCACTTTCAGTACGGTGGTTAAATACCATGGAACCGAAAGAACGCTCAACAATTTGCTGAGTTAGACGAACATTAGATGCTTTAAGACCAACGTCAGACAGACGGTGAACCGCCATCCCTGGTGCGACCTCAATCCACAAACAAGAGTCACCCGGTACAGGCAAGAAGCCCATAGAGGCCGTTCCCATATAGGATGCAAGTTGTGGCTGGAGCGAATCCATGAACACATAGGTTCTTAATTCAATTAGTTCTTTCATCTATTCTTCAGTTGTTGAATAATCTGTGTCATCGCCTGAGTACGGTGACTAATTTGTAATTTGGTTTCAAGTGAG
The DNA here is from genome assembly GCA_021767305.1 of Piscirickettsiaceae bacterium. The sequence continues at coordinate 4,603 of JAASTL010000029.1, forward strand.
ATCTCGGAAGCCGCTCTGACTAATTTAGGCACCCAAAAAATTGGATCATAACCTACCCCGTAATTAGTGCGACGTTCTTTTAAAATTTCGCCATACCAATGCCCTACACCCACTAAAGGCACAGGATCATTTTCATGTTCAACGTAAACGGCGACACAAGTATATCGAGCCGTGCGCTGATTATAGGGTAAATCCCCTAAATTATCTAAAACTTTATCTAGGTTTTGCTCTTCAGATTTAGCACCTGTATGCATATTGGCATAACGTGCAGAGTAAATACCCGGCTCACCATTCAAGGCATCCACTTCTAAACCAGAGTCATCCGCTAAAGCAGGCATACCGGTTTTTTTACTAGCAAAGCGTGCTTTCTTTAAAGCATTCTCTAAAAAGCTTAAGCCGTCTTCGTCAACTTCTTCTTTAAAGAATTCGGTTTGTAACCTAAATTGCATACCGGCATCACGCACTAAAGGTTCAATTTCATGGACCTTCCAAGGATTACCGGTAGCAATGACAATCTGTTTCATATTCAGTTATTCGACCAAAACAGCTTAGTTGATATCCGCATCGTCGTTTTTGAAACGATCGAAATAACGTCTAACGATGGTGCCGGTAGGCATGTTTTCAATTTTAGTGAAAATCACATAATTGATAATTGCATGCAGCGCTAAGGTAATTAAGAGACCTTCAAAAATACCGACTTTAAATACCAAACCACCACAGATTGCACCCAGCAATAATGCATAAGGGCCATGCTGTGCAACATGCAATAGCCCCATTACCATCTTGATCCCAACAAAAGTCATGATAATAGCCAATGCAAAATACGGCAGGTGATCTAAATAATGTGGATTCAATACAAAGAAAGTAATCATTAAACCTATCACTAATACAGATAGTTTAGTAAAAGCACCTGCTAGGCGGTTTGTTGAGCTTTTTGCTAGACCATCAAGGTTAGTCATACCACCAAAGAAACTTGCACCCATGTTGGATACCCAAATAGATAACAAGCTGTTATTACTGTTACATGGACGTTTTAGTGGATCGATTTTCTCAATCGCCGCGTTACTCATAACCTGCTCTATAACATCAACCACTGCCAGCATTAACGCAAAGAAGATGGCGTAAACCCAAAGATAAACTGTATCAAAGTCAGGAATTGGTAGACCGATTTGGAATTCAACATCTTCAACTTTTAGCATATTAACGTCAAAGAAAATGGCGGAAATGATACCGAAAATAATCAACGCAAAATAAGGCATTGCAGGCTTGGTATCTTTGTACATTTTGAACAAAGTCAAAAACAAAACTACACCAATAATAGATAAGACAACAACGGTGATGCGGTCACTTGTCCAGAACTCTTCAGGTATGGCCATACCAGCTGGTAGCATCCATAAGAATGGTAGGAACTTAAGAGCGATTTTAAGACCGATGCCGGCTAGCAGACCTTCAACCAAGTAGGTTGGAACTGCCATCAAGAGATAACGTTGCCAATTGAATTTCCAAATCAAAGCTTGGAAAGTGGCTGTCATAAAAATGATAAACGCCATGTTCTCGATGCCAAAAGTAGCTACACCCATCGCAAGGATTGGCGCGAGCCCTGCGGCAATTCCCGGAGCACCGATAAAGTTACCCGGTCTGAACCATGCAAACAGGAAGCCAATAAAAGATGCAAAAGCAACTGTCGCTAGACCTACTTGGATTGGATAATCTGACATTAACGCAATACCAATAGAAAGTGGTATTGCCATAGTGGCCGTAATGACACCCGCCTGTACGTCACGTACTGCGTACTCTTTTCTAAAAGCCGCTGAACCGTGATCCTGAGTTTCTAATGATTGGGTGTTTTCTGTTGTATTCTTTTCCATAATCTTTTTACTCTAGTGCTTAAGCTAGCGTATTAAATCTTAGCTTAGTGAATCGACTCTAAATTAAATGTTTTTATTTAAAATCGACTACCACCCGGTACTCCGATAATACAAGGTTATTTATTTTCAGATCCATATGGATGCAAATGGTATGGTAACCAATATTTCAGTCGGTCTATGATACATACAAACCGCACTAAACATAAATTGATAATCACTTTAATACCCATAGACTAAAATCTATAGGTTGCTTAATTATCAATAGATGTAAAAAAAGGGGGTTTTTAAACCCCCTTTCTATAAAAAACAAAAATTAGTCAGGCCAAACTCGACGTCTTGGCAAGGTACTAACTTTATCAGCAATATGACCTGAAGCATTACGAGGTGTCGTGGTGGACTTTTTCGCTGCTGTCGATTTAGTTGCTGTTGTTTTCGACGCAGTCTTAACTGTTTGCTGAGTCGATTTAGCTGCAGGCTTTTTTGAAGCTGCAGTGGTTGCAGATTTTGTCTGCGAATTAGCTGTACTAGTCGTACTAGTTGTATTAGTAGCCACGCTTAACTCCTTAAGACGGGTTAGTAACACGATGGAAACATTCATCAATACCTTCAGCTAAAGCAGTATCAACCTCTCGTAAATCATCTTCTGTAGAGTAGATGATTGCCGAAACGTGGGTACGACCAAAGCTTAGGTTAGGATGATGATCCAGCTTTTCAGCTACATCGGCCAGCTCATCTAAAAATTCGCGAAGAGTTTCATAATCATCAAACTCGTAGCGTGCTTCTAGACTTGCCGGTTTCTTTTTCTGTTTCCATCGTGAATTCACACAAAGCTCCTATGAGGCTGTTGTGCTTGAGTTAGAGTCTGATAATACTCTTCAATCCAAGAGTTGACTCTAGCAAGTTGTGCTTGCTCTTCTTCAAGCAGCCTACTAAAGAGAGCATAATCCTCTTTAGCACCGAAGTTAGCACAGTATTGTGAAGCTTCTGCGTATAACTGGATCAAAGCGATTTCACGCTCTTCGCAGCTACGTAGTGCTTCAATTACATTACCGGTAGGAGTCGCAGGACGTAATACGCTACCTGATGGTAACGCACCCTGTGAAACCATACGGTCGGTAATTAAATTAGCGTGCTGAAACTCTTCATTTGCCAAGGTAATAAAA
>JAASTL010000030.1 GCA_021767305.1 Piscirickettsiaceae bacterium
AGGTTTGTAGCTGTGCTTTCAAGCTGATAGAAAGTCGACATGGGCGCTTCAATTTCATAACCAACTCCATTTACATCCAACAATATCATTGGCGGCTGTTTCTGCACTAATTTACCACGTAAAAACCCTATCACTCGGTCTTGCTCCTAACCTAAAAAATAAAAAAACGATTTAAAACTTACTGCCTTTGGAAATTTTCTCTGGATCTACGCCCAAAGACATATAACGGTCATGGCACAAAGCACATGCTAGGGCATCCGCCGCATCTTCTTGCGGTGAGTCTGTCAGCTTTAACAGGTTTTGCACCATGTATTGCACCTGATCTTTTCCCGCATGCCCTTTGCCCACAATCGTACTTTTAATCTGTGTTGGGGTGTACTCCATAATATCGACCCCTTTTATCGCAGCCGCACACAGAATCACGCCGCGTGCTTGTCCAAGGGTAATGGCAGATTTTGGATTCTTGTAAACAAACACCTTTTCTACCGCCATAACATCCGGTTGGTATTGGTCGATAATCTGGCAGACAGATTCAAAGATATTTTTAAGCCTTTGCGCGCCAGAAAACTTTTCTACTCGAATAACACCACTCACTAAATAGTTGGGATTATAACGACCAGATTCAATCAGTCCAAAACCGGTTTTACGTGAACCCGGGTCAATGCCTAAAATGCGTTTCAATTTAGCCAAAGCAAAAATCTCTATCAAAGAGAGCTCTACAAATTGGCTGTAAAGCTCGCAAAAGTCTTATAAAAAAGCGGGCAAAAAGCCCGCTTTGACATTAATTATTATTGCTCGGCTGCGCTGCAACCAAACCTACTTTTCTTGAGTAATCGAGCATACGCTGCAATGAGACTAAGGCTTGCTGACGAACCGACTCTTCTATTTTGACCTCTCCGGAACGGTTTTTCAGACAGTCGCGCAAATTCTCTAAACCATTCATCGCCATCCAAGGACAGTGCGCACAACTATTACAACTTTGTTCCTTACTTCCTGTTGGGGCTATATAGAGTTTCTTACCTGGCGCCTGCTGCTGCATTTTGTAGAAAATGCCATAATCAGTGGCCACTATAAACTCTTCATCAGGCATGGTAGTCACGGCATTTAGTAAAACTTTGGTTGAGCCAACAACATCTGCCATATCCACTACTTCAGCCGGTGATTCAGGGTGCACCAGAATCTTCGCATTTGGATGTTGCTGTTTTAAGGCTTCGAGTTCAAAAGTCTTAAACTCATCATGCACAATACAGTGCCCTTGCCAACGCAGCATTTCAATGCCGGTCTCTTTTTCAATCCAGTGACCTAGATGACGGTCAGGCGCCCAAATGATTTTGTGGCCTTCTTCTTTAAGATGTTTGACGATTTGCAACGCATTACCAGAGGTTACTACCCAGTCCGCTATGGCTTTAACCTTAGCGCTGGTATTGGCATAAACCACAACGGTGTGATCTGGATATTGCGCACAAAAAGCCGCAAACTCGTCTGCCGGGCAACCCTCATCCAAGGAGCAGGTAGCGTTTAAATCCGGCATCAAGACGGTTTTTTCCGGGCTTAACATCTTGGCAGATTCACCCATAAACCGCACACCACATACCACTAACATATCAGCATCGGACTGCGCCCCAAAGTTAGCCATTTCTAAAGAGTCCGCTACAACCCCACCCGTCTCTTCAGCAAGCGCTTGCAAATCATCATCAACGTAATAATGGGCAATCAACTGGGCATTATTCTCTTTTAACAATGCTTTGATTTCTGCTTTTAATGCCGCTTTTTCAGCGTTATTCAGCCACGGCTGGGTAGGCGCACTACTCGCTAACTGTTGAATTCGCGATTCTAGATTAACTGGAATAGTGGCGGCATCTTGTGACATCAAATCTTTCTCGACAAAAAATTACTGACCACGAACCGGCTTACGGAAACGTAATGCCAACTCTTCAAGCTGTGCATTATCGACTAAACCTGGCGCTTCAGTTAATGGACACGCAGCTGATTGCGTTTTCGGGAATGCGATAACATCACGAATGGATGGAATATCACCTAAAATCATAATCAAACGATCTAAACCAAATGCCATACCTGCGTGTGGAGGACAACCGTATTTCAAGGCATCCAATAAGAAACCAAACTTCTCACGCGCCTCTTCATCAGAAATACCCAGTAACTTAAACACGGCCGCTTGCATATCGGTATTGTAAATACGTTCTGACCCCCCACCGACTTCAAGACCATTAATAACCAAGTCATAAGCGCGAGATAGCATCTGTTCCGGTGCATCATGATTCAGAATTTCTTCTGTCGTTGCTTTAGGCTGGGTAAATGGATGGTGAATTGCCGTCATACGAGCGGTTTCTTCATCTTCTTCAAACATCGGGAAGTCAACAATCCAAACTGGCTTGAAGCGACCGTTTAACATACCTAGGTCTTCACCTAACTTAACGCGTAAAGCACCCATTGCATCGTTTACTACTTTTGCAGAATCGGCACCGAAGAAAATGATATCGCCGTCTTTAGCGTCAACACGCTGCATAATTTGCATAACTTGGTCTGGGAAGAATTTAATGATGGGTGACTGCAAACCGTCTAGGCCAGCAGCAATATCATTAACCTTAATATAAGCTAACCCTTTTGCACCGTAAATACCGACAAACTTAGTGTATTCGTCAATCTCTTTACGTGACATAGAAGCGACATTATGCACTTTCAATGCGACTACGCGACCTTTAGGATCTTTTGCCGGACCGGCAAATACTTTGAACTCGATATCTTGCAATAGATCAGCAATATCAACTAACTGCATATCAATACGCAAGTCTGGACGATCAATACCATATTTATCAATCGCATCAGCATAGGTCATTTTTGGGAAATCGTAATCAAATTCATGACCAATCGCTTCTTTAAAGATGTGCTTGGTCAAGCCTTCCATCATTTCCATGACCTGAGCTTCATTCATAAATGAAGTTTCGATATCTAACTGCGTAAATTCAGGTTGACGGTCTGCACGTAAATCTTCATCACGGAAACAACGGGTAATCTGGTAATAACGGTCAAAACCAGACATCATTAATAACTGTTTAAACAACTGTGGCGATTGTGGCAGAGCAAAGAATTTGTTCTGGTGAGTACGGCTTGGTACCAAATAATCACGCGCACCCTCTGGTGTTGATTTGGTTAGGATTGGCGTTTCCATATCCATAAAACCATTATCATCAAGGTAACGACGCATCGCTTTGGTGACCTTATAACGCAGTTTCAGGTTAGCCTGCATCTCATCACGACGCAGATCGATATAGCGATATTTAAGACGGGTCTCTTCACCAACATTCTTTTCATCTAACTGAAATGGAATAGGTTCAGCCATTGAAAGCACAACCAAATCTTCAGCGACGATTTCAATTTTACCGGTGTTCATATTTGGATTAATAGTGCCTTCAGTACGTGCAATCACTTTACCGGTAATTTGCAAAACACACTCAGCACGTAACTTCTCTGCTTTGGCAAAATTTTCTTCAGTATCTGGATTTACAACCACTTGCACCAGACCTTCGCGGTCACGTAAATCAATAAAGATAACCCCACCGTGGTCACGGCGACGATGTACCCAACCTGCAACAGTTACGGTCTGATCAATAAATTTTTCTGTAACTTGCCCACAATACTGCGTTCGCATAACTAAACTTTACCTTTTACTCAATAACACAAGCTTGCGCCTGCTCTTTTGCGGCCTGACCGCTTTAAATTTTAAATTCTTATTTTTTTGATGAGCTAAACCCATCTATTTCTGTGATTGACTGATTCTTCTCTTCAGCCATATCTTCAATCATCTGTAATTTCGAATCCGGCACCACAACCCCACCAGAGATCAACATTTTAAGGGCGTCATCTACATTGAGTGACAACTCTCTAATTTCATCTTTAGAGGCCATAATGTAAAACCCTGAGGTTGGGTTTGGCGTGGTCGGTACAAACAGGTTCACCACATTTTCCAACTCGGTTTTACGTTGTGCCTCACCTGTTTTGGTACTGGTCTGAAACGCTAAAGTCCACAACCCTTTTCTTGGGTATTCAATCAAATAAACCTTTTCAAAGGTCTGGTCACCAGAGCCAAATACCGCTTCGGCTATCTGCTTAACCGCCTGATAGATTGATCTAACCAGAGGGATCCGCGATAAGAACGATTCCCACAACTGCACAATCTTGCTACCCAGCAAATTGGCAACAAAAAAGCCGGTGAACAAAATCAACAACAGCGACAGTAATAACCCTATACCAGGGATATCGACACCTAATAAATTCTCAGGTCGGTAAGCCGATGGAATCAATAAAAGGGTTTTATCAAACAGGTCTACCAAAAACTTGATCACCACAATGGTGACCCCTAAAGGCAACCAAACTAATAAACCTGCTATAAGGTAACGTTTTAAAAACGACACAACACCCATCCATCCGCATTGCAGAATCAACTTTTAACCGTTTTTTATTCAGTTAAGCCATCTAGCAAGGCGCAAAAATAATCAAACGGCTATTATAAAGGAATGTTATGAGTTTTTAGCAGATTTTACGCTTTAAAATCATGTAATTTAGACACCACAAAATAAGTCCTTGAAGATACTTTTTTCAATGGCTTTAAATACGTAAATCAGCAAGTAAAACACACAAATTAACCCAGTTTTTTGATAGAGTCCATTTCATTAAACAGAGAGTCGACTAAACTGAGCTTTATATGGAAACGTTAACAACACCACAACTCATTATCAGCAGTGCAATCTTAGGTTTAATTATCGGGAGTTTTCTGTCCATGCTGACCTGGCGCCTACCAAGATTAATGTTAGAAGGTGAAGAAGAAATCTTAAAAAACATAAGCATGGGTGGCTCAAAATGCCCGCAATGCGATGCCAATATTCCGTGGTACCGTCTTATCCCGCTTTTTAGCTGGTTAGCATCAGGGGGTAAGTGTCATAACTGCCAAACTAAAATTTCTGTACGCTATCCATTAATCGAAGTCTTCACAGCGAGCCTAACGGCATTATCAGCTTGGTATTTTGGCGCAACCATTGAAGGTTTAGCCGCCGTTTTATTTAGCTGGATTTTAGTAGCGATTTTTGTCATTGACTGGGAACATCAATTAATTTTAGACAACCTTAGCCTCCCGCTTTTATGGCTAGGGCTTATCTTTAATACCCAAAATCTATTTACTTCTCCCACCGATGCGATTATTGGTGCCGCGGTCGGATATTTGATCCTTTGGTTTATCTTTCATCTATTCAAAATCGTCACCGGTAAAGAAGGTATGGGTTACGGCGACTTCAAATTGCTTGCGGCTCTAGGGGCATGGTTTGGTTTTATGGCGCTACCGCAAATCATTCTCATAGCGGCATTAAGCAGCATAGTCATTACTGTTGCAGGTATTGTTTTGAAACAACGCGATAAAAACACGCCATTGGCATTTGGTCCATTTTTAGCCATCGCAGGCTGGGCAACTCTCTTTCTTGGGTCAAGTATCATTTAGCTTTATTAATTGAAAGTCTGCTAATTATTATCAAAACCCAAAACCAAAAAAGCGCGCTAAGAAATATTCTAAGCGCGCTTTTTTTATAACTAACAGATTAATTTTAAACGTTAGTTTACGAACCTAACTTAGATTCAATCACATCACAAACATGAGTCATTTTTAGATTATTGCTTTTCACAAAATTCATCACGTATTCAAACATACCTGGATTTTGTTCTTCTAATGCCGTATCAATAATCAGACACTTCTGACCTTCATAAAGCTCTGGGTGCAATAGATCAGAGTAGACAAGACGTTGCATATCGTAAGTTGCTCCCATCGACGCAATACGATCAATCCAATCACTTGGTCTAAATTTTCGGCCGTCTTCAGTATAGCCTTCAATAATGTATCTACAATGCACAGTAACATCCAATCGAAATTTTTAAACCGAAGAATTCTAACATACTTTAATATCCCCAAGAACCCCCAAAGCATCCATAAAACCTGAATAATTTTTTATTAAAATCATTTACGAAATCAATCAGACCTCGCGGGCAAATTTAAACTTTGTGAAGAACTGAATTCAAAATAAAAAAACTATAAACGCCCATTTTTACCGCCCTATCCAAATAGGTTAAAAATAGCTTGATTTGCTCAAACATAACTCATAATAAAATGGCATAATATAGCGCTCAATTTTTAAGGGTTTAAACGAGCTTTAAATTAATGAATATTCTTTAGAGTTTTCAGTTAATTTAATTGGTTCAAACCGATAATACTCAAGTTGTAATTTAAGTTGTTATTCAAGGTCCAGAAATGACGCAGTATCAAACTGATGATTTACGCATCAAAAACATTACCGAAGTTCGCCCACCTCGTGAAATTCACGAGTTGTTTCCAATTACCGAGCAAGCGGCTCAAACTGTATACGATACGCGTCAGAAAATTCATAACATTCTTTCTGGCCGCGATGATCGTTTACTTGTGATTATCGGTCCATGTTCAATTCATGATCCAGACGCTGCACGTGAGTATGCCAATCGTTTAAAAGACCAAATCAAAGCACACGAAGAAGATCTGTTGATTGTTATGCGTGTCTATTTTGAAAAACCTCGCACCACGGTTGGTTGGAAAGGTCTAATCAATGATCCAGATCTCAACGAATCATTTGAAATCAACAAAGGTCTTGGGTTGGCACGTGAACTATTGCGCGACATCAATGATATGGGTGTACCGGCGGCGACTGAATTTTTAGATCTTATCTCTCCTCAATATGTGACTGACCTTGTTTCTTGGGGAGCAATTGGAGCTCGTACTACAGAAAGCCAAGGACACCGTGAACTGGCTTCTGGTCTTTCATGCCCTGTTGGATTTAAAAACGGAACTGATGGTGGATTTAAAATTGCCGTTGATGCCATTCGCGCGGCTAATAACCCGCATATCTTCATGTCCATGACTAAAGATGGGCATTCGGCCATCTTTGAAACCAGCGGTAACCAAGACTGCCACGTGATTTTACGCGGTGGTAATGATGGTCCTAACTACGAACCACAATATGTCAAAGAAGCGGTTGAACAGCTTCAAGCTGCAGGCGTAGAAGACAAGCTAATGGTGGATTGCAGCCATGCCAATAGTTCAAAACAGCATGAAAGACAGTTAGTGGTAGCAGAATCAATTGCCCAGCAACTTGCAGAGGGCTCGCCTTACATTATGGGTGCCATGGTAGAAAGTCATTTAGTGGGTGGCCGTCAAGATGTTGAACCAGGCAAACCATTGCAATATGGTCAGAGTATTACCGATGCTTGTATTGATTGGGATGACAGTCAGAAAGTTCTAGATATGCTTGCTGAAGGTATTCGAGCTAGAAGAGCCGCTGCTAAATAATAACCTTATTTTCAGCTAAAAAGAAAGCCAGATAACCTTTCGTTATCTGGCTTTTTTAGTTTTTACAACTTGGAGTTTCTTTTTAAGACGATGCTAAAGGACAATGCTGTTTATGGCTACTTATTACTGTTTATTACTATTTATACAGTCGACTATTTAAAATGCAAATAACCCTCAGAATTGAATGCATGCTCATCATCACT
>JAASTL010000031.1 GCA_021767305.1 Piscirickettsiaceae bacterium
CGACCGGTATTTTTTTATCACCTTCATGCACCTCAATGGTATTGGTATGTCCGCCCAATCTAGGTTGTTTTTCAAACAGCACAACCTGATGATTCTGACTCAGAAACCAGGCTGCACTGATCGCACTAATACCACTACCAACCACCGCAACTTTTCTTTTTTTTGCCACTCTATCGACTACGGAAACCATTGAAAACCCTCTTGAAAGTTCCTTTCTTATTATTTATACATTTCTTATACAAATAGTCAATATTTGTTATACAATCAAATCTCCATCTGGATAGTTAATTAATAAGAGAGCTTTGCACGAGTGGATTCACGGCTATAAAGTGGCCAAAATTCGCCTGAAATGCGTTAAAAATCTTGCTAATAGCTAGCTATTAGCTGCGATTCTTGCCTTTTTCAGACAAGTTTTGTCTCATTTTTAGCTCGCGCCCCACTCGTGCAAAGCTCTCAAATTTTTTTATCTCCCAAAGTGACTAGAGAAGCTAAACAAAAGCAAGCCAATCATAAAAATAAGAACCAGTGCCGTAACTCAAAACTGGATGAGAATTTAATAGGAGCTGATCATGAATTATTCGGCAAATACAAACCCTACAAAGCATCACCCAGAAACTCCTTTAAAAATATGGTTGGTGGGTGGTTCCGCTGGTATTGGCCTATGCTTAACGGAAAAACTTTTACAACAAGGTCATAAATTAGTGGTTTCCTCTAGATCTGCAGAAACAACTGAAAAATTAATCACGCTGCAACAGCAGAATGAAGGCAACTTGCATTTAGTTAATTTAGATGTGACTGATAATGACTCTGTAGTAGAGGCCTCTCAACAAGCAATAAATTTGCTCAATAAAATTGATCTGTTTTTTTACAATGCCGGTGCTTACACGCCCATGCAGATGCATGAATGGGATTTGCAAGAGTTTGAGCAGATTAATCAAATCAATTACCTTGGTGCAGTGAGGCTAATGATTGCCTTGAAAGAGCATTTTTTACAACAAGATGGTGGGCGCTGGATTTGGAATATTAGTTTAGCGGCGGATTTTGGTTTGCCTTATGGTGGCGCCTACTCAGCACCTAAAGCCGCCCTATTGAATTTGGCAGAATCACTCCAGCCTGAATTAGCCAGTCACAACATTCAACTGCAGATTATAAATCACGGTTTTGTAAAAACCCGTTTAACCGCTAAAAATGACTTTGCCATGCTTGGGCTTATGGAACCAGAAGAGGCGGCTGACAGAATTGTAAAAATCGTACAAACAAAACGTTTTGAAACTCGGTTCCCTTGGAATTTGGCTTTAATTCTGAGTTTATTAAAGCGCTTACCCAAAGCTTGGTCTTTAGGCATTACCAAAAAAATGCTGAAATAAGCATTGCCCACTCTTAAGATTTAATACAAAGGTTTAAATCCGTGACCAACTCTAAACATTCGCACCATTCAGCTGCCATAGAAACCACTCTCAATGAGTCTCTGGATCTTTACCTCAAGGTGTTTGAGTCACTTACTTTGCAAAGCCTGGAAACCGATTTAAAACCACTGTGGCACGATAACGTAGAGTTTAAAGACCCATTTAATCATGTTTTTGGCAAAGCTCATTGCACTCGCTTGTTTGAACATATGTTCACACAATGTTTTGAACCTCGATTCACCATTCAATACAAAATGCTAACAGGATCAGTGGGCTCGGCATATTGGATTTTTGAGTTTAAGCTTGCTGAAAATGACAAGGCCCCACAAAAAATAAAGGGCAATAGTTTGATTGAGTTTGATGCCGATGGCTTGGTGATTAAACATATCGATTATTGGGATGCGGCAGAACAGTTTTACGAAAAAATACCTTTATTAGGTAGCCTAATTCGCTTGGTCAAAAAACGATTGCAAGTAGCTTAGTCAATCGATTAAAAGTTCAACAAATACTAAAATTTCTACATATTAATAAACACAAAAGAAGCAAATATGCAGCGTTTGGTTTGGTTTAAATACAGCTTTATGGCAATCCCCTTAGCAATGCTTGGATTGCCTGTGTATATCTATTTACCCAGCTACTATGCCGCCGAATTTGCCATGAGTTTGAGTAGTATTGGCTCGGCACTTTTATTAGCCAGAGTATTGGATGTGTTTACCGACCCAATGATTGGTTATTGGAGTGACCGAATCAGCGGTGTGATCAGCCGCAAAATACAAATACTCTTGGGCTCGATGTTATTGCTCGGCCTGCTGATATTATTGTTTTTACCCCAACTCGTTTTACCTCTAAGTTCCATTAACTGGTTACAGCTATTTGTGGTCAGTTTTTTGAGTTATTTTGCCTGGACACTGGTTCAAGTTCCCTACCTCGCTTTAGCCGCTGAAACCAAATTCGAGTCAGGCGCAGAGATGGATTCAGAACTAGAAAAAAACCAGAATCATTCAACTCATCAACAAAACCCACTGGTTTCCAGCCGCGAAGCCATGACTATTATTGGAGTTTTGTTAATGCTATTACTGCCTTTTATACTTAATCTTTCAGTCACGGAGAGTGATTTCTATATCCAATTTATGCTGGCTCTAACGCTGTTATTGGTCATTGCCCTGGCGTTAATCTCAACCACTCAAACCACTCAAGCCTCTTCAAATCAAGAATCCGCCTCTTTAAAATCAAAATCCCAATTAAACCCTTTAGCACAATGGCGATACTTGTATAAAGAGCATCCACAAGCATTAGTGATTCTAAAACCCTATTTTTTAAATAATCTCGCCAATGCGATTCCAGCAACGCTGTTTTTAATTTTTGTAGAGGATTTTTTAGCTTTAAAAGATCAGGCAGGCATGTTTCTTTTAGTCTATTTTCTGGCGGGTTTAATTGCTCTGCCAGTTTGGCTTGAAATGGCAAAACGGTTTGGCTATTTGAAAGTTTGGCGACTCTCAATTTTAATTTCGGTGTTAAGTTTTAGCTTGGTGTTTTTATTAGAACCTAAAGAGGTTAATCTCTATCTACTAATTTGCATATTGACCGGACTTAGCTTGACCATAGACATTGCTATACCCGCTTCTATTCAAACCCGCATTGGCGAACAAATTGCCGCCAAAACTGAAAATATGAATGGATTGTTATTCGGTATTTGGGGCATGACCACCAAACTGAGTTTAGCGGTTGCGGTTGGCTTGAGCTTGCCACTTTTAGATGGTTTAAATCAGCTCACACAAATTAACCACATCAACCAATTGGGGTTAACAGAAAACCTGAATTTATTGCTGCTCTATGCGTTGCCCGCTATTGCGCTTAAAACTTGGGTCTGGTGGCAATTGCCAAAATTAGAATCTCAACTTTCCACCCAAGCAACCAATAAGTCAAAATCAATTAAATTGTTGACCAACAAAACTGATTATTGAATTACTTATGCATGGAGCCATTGAAGTATTTTTTATTGCCGCGTTCATGAATTGCCCCGGCAAGGCGTTCAACACCGTGAATATAAGCCGCCGTTCGCATAGTACAACCATGTTTTAGTGCGAGCTCGTAGATTACATTAGCCTCTTTACTCATGACCTTATGCAGCTTGTGATTGACCTCTTCTTCTTCCCAGTAGAGCCCTGAACGGTTTTGCACCCATTCAAAATAACTCACCACTACCCCGCCGGCATTAGCGAGAACATCAGGAATCACATTAATACCTCTGTGCAAAAGCACTTCATCAGCTTGAGGTGTGACCGGGCCATTGGCGATTTCCAGTACGGTTTTAGCTTTGATTTTATCGGCATTCAACTGCGTTATTTGATTTTCCATTGCGGCTAAAACCAACACATCCACCTCAAGTTCTAACAACTCTTCATTCGTTAGGGTTTCAAAATCCAGTAAGTTGCACACAGTGCCATCACAGTAAACAGAGGCAAGTTCGGATTGTTGCTGCTTGAATTGATGCACATCTTTAATTTTCAAACCATCAGGGTTATGGATTGCTCCTTTTGAATCTGATACCGCCACCACTTGATAACCGGCTTCCTCCGCCAAGCGAGCAAAGTGATAACCCACATTACCAAAGCCTTGCACGGCCACTTTCATATTCTTGGGTTTACAGTTGTGACGTTTCACATATTCATCTAGAGTGAAGAGCGCACCACGACCCGTAGCCGATTCTCGCCCTTGTGAGCCCCCTAAGTGAATCGGTTTACCAGTGATAACGCCTGGAACCTGGCGACGCGAAATAATGCTGTATTCGTCTGCCATCCAGCCCATGATGGTGCTATTGGTATAAACATCAGGGGCTGGGATATCTTGATAGTCACCGATAATATCGGCAAAGGCACGTATGTAACCGCGCGAAAGTCTTTCTATTTCGAGATTGGAGAGTTCTTTGGGATTTACCATGACGCCACCTTTTGCACCACCAAAAGGTAGACCGGTTACAGCACATTTAACGGTCATCCAAAAACTCAATGATGTGACCTCATCCAAATTGACTTTTGGATGAAAACGGATACCGCCTTTGGTTGGGCCACGGGTATCGTCATACTGCACTCGGTAGCCGGTGAAAATGCGCAGACTGCCATCATCCATTCGCACTGGAATACTGGCAATAATGGAGCGTTTAGCCACCGACAGACGATTAATGACCTCTTCATCTACTTCAATATGGTTAAAAATCGGTTGCAGTCGTTGCTTGGCAAGTTCGAACATGACAATCCCTCTTTGGCTGTATGAACATGTAGATTGAGTGTATCAAACAATGCCGGAGTATGAATGGCAATATAACCCCACTAATTCACAAAGCAGCGTTATAAAAAAGTGAATTATCAAAAATCAGGTATAAAAAAACAGGCAAAAGCCTGTTTCTGTTTGATTAGGTTATAGAATTAACAATTATTAAGCATAGACATCAACATTACGACCAACGGTTGTTTCCGACATCTGTTGAACTGGACGAGCATCTTTAGATGGTTCATCCGGAACCGCTTCGTTATCCGCTGGTTCTGGCACCTTAACTTGTTGCGCAGTGCCTTGTAATGTATTGGCGTACTGCTGAGCCATATTGGCTGATGCTAGATTTACATTCATTTCAAACTCCAATTGGATACTATCCAAGCTGATCAGTTTAATTTTTTAAATTTCTATTAGTTAAATTATCGCTCAATAAGACTTGATGTCAATCCGAGCAGATTTACTTACGCTTGAGTCTAGCAATATGAATTAATTAGTTTTTTGGTTTAAAACCAAGGGCTAAACACTCAGACTCTGGTAACCAACCTAAACAACTACGCACTTTTAAAGATTGATAATTTCGCCAAATTGGCAAGACGGTTAAGGTGCCAAATAGAATTTGATACCAATGCCAACCAATCGCCGACGGTTGCTGCGACCACCATAAATTATTCACACCAAAATGTTTGGTTTTGAAAATTAAATGAATCGCCAATTTCCAGTATTGAGTGGCATATTTAATTCTGGTAGTTAACATCTATTTTCTCTTTTATTTAATGAATTCGCACTTAAAACAATATCTTTGTCTATTGCTCAATTTCAATCATCGGTGTGTTTTCTTTGAATACTGTTGCACCCTGTGGCGTATGCACTTTGCTTACTTTTCCAGCAACCGGTGATTTTACATAGACATATTTTGCCCACGCTCTATGCAGCTGTAACTCGGCATTGGCTTTATTGTAATCTGCTTTAGCACGGTCATAACGGAGTTGTGAAGCATCTAAAGTACGTTTAGAGGTCACGGTACGATCATACAGATCAAGCGCTTGATCCAACTCAATCTTGGCATCATCCAGAGTCAATTTAGCCATATTCAATTGGGCTTGTAGCATTGATTTTTTGGCTTGATAACGCTCTGCATCCAACGTGAGCAGCTTTTGACCAGCTTTGACACTATCGCCCTCTTGCACATGTAGCTGGGTGACTTGACCGGAGACTAATGCGCCAATCACCACTTTTTCAGCCGCATTGGCAATCTGCACCTGCATTCCTAGCAGAGCAACGCTGGTGGCAATTATAAAAGGTGTCATTTTGTTTTTCAGGAGTTGTTTTGTCATTCCTGTTTCCTCAGTTCGAAATGTGTAAGTTCGTTTTACTGCGCTTTATCAGCCACAATAAATTTAGATGATTCTGGCGTAGTTAGAGAAACCTCATTACCTAAAAGATAGTCCAGCTGCATCCACAGCAGAGCCTGCTTAAATTCCCATGCGACCATATCGTAATTCGCCTGTGATAAACGCACAAAAGAGTCACCTAAGTCAGTAGTGGTCTCGTTTTCATAAAGCGCACGGCTGAAGTCAAGATACAAGTCAGCATAGTCACCAAAAGCTTGGTGGACTTTTTTCTCAGTGTCTAATAATTTAAGTTGAAAATAGAGTTCGGCAACTTGCGTGCGTAAACTCTGTACCAAGCGGTTATATTCCCCCTGCAAGCGCATCAATTCAGCTTTGGCAGTGGCAACTTGAGATTTCTCTGCCCCGCCGTCATAGAGAGGCACATCAACCGTAATTTCTGCTCGCCAACGCCCTTCGCGAACTTCTGGCTGACTGGATAACTGCCCAACCCAAGCATCTGCTCTGACCGATGGTAATTTGCTGTTGGCGGCATTTTGTAACATTAGCTGTTGGGCTTCAATAGCTAACTTCAACGCATTAAGTTGTGGGTTTGATTGTAAAACATCAGCTTGAATTTCATCCAAACTGAACTGCTTAATACTGCGTTTTTGCAACGCTTTTAGATCCGGGAATTTTAGTTCATCCGGTCGCGCTAACGGCAGGTTGATGGTATTGGCAAGCTCTACACGTGTTCTCAGCTGTGCTTGTTCTGACTTGGAACGTTGTAACAGACTTTTTTGATAATTGTGTTCCGCTTCAAGCAAGTCTACATCCGATAGCTGACCAATCTCATGGCGGTCTAGCACCTTGTCATAATTAATGTAATCAATGGCCATGGCTTCGTTATCAATCCGATATTGAAAATCTGACAGCAGCACATTCATATAGGCTTGGGCAATTCTTAGCTTTTGCTGGTTCTGCTCAAGTTCAAGTAACACCTGCTGTTGTTGCACCACTGCTGTATCAGCATCTAACTGCGTTTGTGATTGACCAAAATCATAAATCACCTTACCAAGATGCAGAGCCAGCATATTGTGTGGCAGGTTTTGCTCAGCAAACTCTCGCCTTCCCAAGCGACCAACAAGGTTGAGTTCCAGGTTTTCATCAACCTGATTAGTTGCTAGCTTTGCTTCTGCCGCTTGAATTTGCGCTTGTTGTATCTCAAATGTAGGGGCTTGTTTGGAAAAACCGGTAAATAACGCATCTAAAGTTAATGGCGATGGCAAACTTAATTTTTGCTCTGCTGGTTGCGCTGCATCTGCAGGGATGGTAGCAGTAGAAGTTTCCGCCGTTACAACTGAGGCTTGCAAACAGCAAAGGCTCATTGCTGACACAAGAATTTTTCTTCTAAAACTGATTCGATTTAACAGAAATTTTTGCATTCAATCAATCCTATCTAGCCGCTTTTTTGCGAGCACGTTTATAGGCAGTAAAAGATTCTTTTTTATAGCTACCATCCAGCACATATTCGGCTAACCATTTAAACTCTTCTTTGGTTCTGGTTGGCCC
>JAASTL010000032.1 GCA_021767305.1 Piscirickettsiaceae bacterium
ACCCATATCAAGGTCGTCCATGTCGAGATCATCTACATCTATATCATCCAAACCATCAATCTCATCTAAACCCTCCAGTTCATTGAGTGTGGCATCAAGGTCATCCAACATGTTATCGGTGGCGGCTTTGTCATCTTCTCCCATCATCGATAGCATCTCTTTGGTTGCAAGATCATCTTTGTCTAAATCAATGTCAGCCATGGCTTTTTCATCCTAAATGGTCTAATTCTTGTCATTGTTTTTGACAATAGCAGGTAGCGTGCCAGCTGTTTAAAGCATCGCAGCTTTAGGATCTTAGTTTCGGTTTTTAGAGATAACGACTAAGGGTTAAATTTAAAAGGGCGCTGGGCAATCAAAAGTTAGAGTGGTTTCAGTGATAGGGTGCTTAAAACTTAAAAAGCATGCGTGGAGTTGTAGTCTATTGGCCATTTGTAGACTATGACTGTCAGCATAGAGGTTGTCGCCAAGAATGGGATAACCGAGTGATTTCATATGCAGGCGCAATTGATGTGAACGTCCTGTGATGGGGGTTAAGGCAACCCGAAAGGAGTCTGGGTATTGGTTGAGTAACTGCCAATGCGTTTCCGCGCCTTTACCCAGTTTGAAATCAATCATCTGCAACGGGCGGCGTTCCCAGTCACAACGCATGGGTAATTTAATTGAGCCCTGGTTTTGCGAGGCAATGCCAGCACAAATTGCTTCATAGCGTTTTTGCGTTTGCCGTTCTTGAAACTGCTTGCTCAGGTGGCGATGCGCTTGAGCATTTCGCGCCAGCACCATAAGTCCGGAAGTGTCCATATCTAAGCGGTGGACGATTTTTGCATCAGCAAATATTTTTAAAAGATGAGATAACAAACATTCCTGTTTTTCTGGTCCTCTGCCGGGAACAGAAAGGAGGCCGCTTGGTTTATTAGCAATAATAATGTCATCGTCACTAAAAATCACCCATTCATCATTAAAGCTAAATTGCTCATGAAAAACGGCTTTAGAGGTGCTGGCAGAATTTATCTGCGGATTCTCTGAGTTTTGTGATGAATTAGGGTGCATAGAAGATTTCAGGCTTGTAAACTATGGCGGTATTTTAAACGATTCACTGTGCTTGCAATATTTTTGTTAGTTAATCAGAGTCAACTCAATGACTTTGTGAGCAAGGCAGTATACAAGCATTGGTGAAGAGAATTAAGAAAGGTTTTTATATGAGTAAAGTCTCTGTTTTATTTGTCTGTTTGGGCAACATTTGCCGTTCACCTACAGCCCATGCGGTGTTTAGAAAATTAGTGGAAGATCAAGGTTTAGCCGATCAAATTGAGATTGATTCTGCTGGAACTGCGGCTTATCACGTGGGAAAACATCCTGATACCCGTTCTATGGAAGTGGCGCGCCAGCGTGGCATTGAAATGATGGATTTACGCGCCCGTAAAGTCGATTTTGGCGACTTTTATCAGTATGACTATGTACTTGCGATGGATGATGAGAACTACTACAACTTAAAAGAGATGGCTTTAGCTGAGCATTATGACAAGATTCAGATGTTTTTAGATTACAGTGCGGAATTTGATGAAAGGGAAGTACCAGATCCATACTATGGTGGACAGCAAGGCTTTAACCATGTTTTTGACTTGGTGACCTCTGCTTCAGAAGGTTTGCTGGAACATATTCGTAAAAATCATTTGAGTTAATTAGTCGACTATATAAGCTGAATGCTCTTTTACACTTAAAGCCTAGTAAAAGAGCATTTGGTTTTTAACATTTCGCTTACTAATTATGAGTTTTTCTACTATGAATTAGTATTTAAGCGCCTCGTAATCTCCCAGTTTTTTATCCACTAGGGTAAATTCAATCGTCGCAAAATCGGGCAGGCCATTTTTAAATGGTATGGGTCTCTCACCTTGAACCAGTGGGCGCAGATAGTCTAATGCGGCCTCAGTCACATCCATTCCGTCCTCGGTAATAAATTCATCCGGCACGCGTTTCTCAAGATTGGCGACTTTTTCCAGTTCAATATTTTCATAACGATAACTGAAAGGGGCATCACTGAGTTTTTTCACAATAGGTAAAACACCATGATGTTGATTTTTTGCCGCCTCTACGGACGCTTTACCGGCATCGTATGCGAGTTGCCAGTCGGTTAAAGAAACTAGGTGACTCGCTGATCTTTGGCAATAATCGGGAATGGCACAGTGCGTTTTGCTATTTAGATGTTCACCTACCAAGTGGGCTAAAGTCGAACCGACACCGCCTAATTGCACATAATCGCGCTCATGAGTATGTTCAATAGTGGCGATAGAAATATAGTCACCGTTTTCATCGGTAATACCCTCTGAAACCGCACAGACACAGTAACCTTTGGTTGCAATCAGCTCATCCACGCGGTTAAAAAAGGCAGCTTTATTAAATTTACGCTCGGCCGGCAGAATGATAAGAGGTACGTCGGGAATTACATCTTTGACTAAGGCGGCGGCGGTTGCCAGCCAGCCTACATCACGTCCCATGGCTTCAAGAACAAAAAACTTGGATGAGGTTTGGTACATGGATTGAATATCTAAAGTAGCTTCAATAAAACTGGTCGCAATATATTTTGCAGCACTGCCAAAACCGGGCGAGCAGTGAGAAATATCTAAATCGTTGTCGATGGTTTTGGCGACTCCCACACAAGTGACTTCGTGACCATTTTCACGACAGTAGTCTGAGACTTTCTGCGCCGTGACCATAGAACCATTACCACCGTTATATAGGAAATAACCAATGTCATAAGCTTTAAAAACTTCTAACACACGTTGATATTGCCCCGGGTTATGGTCCAGAGGGTCTAAATCAAAACGACACGCTTTAAAAGCCGCTCCGGGTTGATATTTAAGACGTTCAAGAATGTCATCATCAACATGCGTCATATCAACCAACTCTTCTTCTAAAACGCCTTTAATACCATTGATTGCCGCATAAGTTTGACCAAAATGCTCTGGGTACTGTTTTATGGTTTCAAACACCGCGGCAGCACTGGCGTTAATGACGGCAGTAACCCCGCCAGCTTGAGCATAAAGTACATTTCTTGGCTGTGATGAATTGGGTGCTAAAGAGGGCATCGTTATGCGCTTCCTATATTGGTTCTACGATTTAAAAATTTGATTGAGTCTTGCAGCTTTGCAAGTAAAAGAATCTTATCGTTCCGCTTTAACATGTTATCTACTAATTTTAGAACTGCATGTTGATATTTAATGTTGATATTAAATGTCGATAGGGCACGATAAATTAAGATGAGATTAAATTTAATTGTCCATTGTCGATTTGTAAACAAGCCTTACCTTGTATTAAAGCAAATAATTCTTCTCCTATCAGCACTTTACGCCATCCTTGAAAAAAATCGCTGGCTGGAGAACGAATAAAAGCCAATAACTGATTTTTATTCAAAATATGCGTTGGGGTGAGATTATATTGCAGCGCTTTGTGCTGCATATAGCCATGCAAGAATTGTAATAACATCTCTTCTTGCGCATTCGGTTTGCTTGGCTTTTTTTCAGGAGTGGGCAGTTGTTCAACTTCCGTGTTGAAGACTTCATCGATTAAACTTATCCAGATTTCTCCAAATTCTCGTACCGATGAAGCTTTAATATTAGGCACCTTATACAAAGCTTGCACGGTTTTTGGTGGGCGCTTAGCAATGGCGACAATGACATCATCACTCATGACCCATTTTTTGGGTTGGTTATTCTCAATGGCGTAAAGTTCACGCCATTCAGCGAGCGTATTTACAATGGCAATGCCTTTTGCTCTTAGTCCTTTAAGGTTTTTGATACGTGTTCCTGCTGTGGCTGGGTCTGCTTTATAAAGTGATTCATCCAGCATGGCAAAAGAATCTTCTTGCACTGCTTGCAGCTGTTGCTGGTTGAGTTCCTGTGTAAACTTTTTATAAAGTGGAGCCAGGTAACGCACATCATCCAACGCGTATTCTATTTGCTCTTCCGTGAGTGGACGGGCATGCCAGTTGGTGCGGGTTTGACTTTTATCTAAATCAACGCCTAATTCGGCTTTAATAACACGCGCAAAGCCGGCTAAATCACCGTGCTTTTTGAAAATGGCTGCAATCTGGGTGTCAAAAATATTAGCCGGCATGATATTTTCCAACTGGTACAACACCTCAATATCCTGCCGAGCAGAGTGAAACACTTTGATTAAATTTTCACTACTCAAAAGCTCAACCAAAGCATGTAAAGGTTGCTCAGAAGTCGCATTTTTTACAATCGCAATCGGGTCAATGATGGCAGCTTCTCCAAGGCAATCTTGGATTTGCACTAAACTTAATTCTGGAAAGAAAGTGTCGACCCGAACAAATTCCGTATCAATCGCAATCCACTGTATAGCTGAATTTGCTAGAATCTGTTGGCAATAGGCCTCAAGCTCGTCTTGTTGGGTAATGGAAATATAGCTGGTATTCATAAACAGAAGTTTAAGAGCAAGCCGAATTCAGAGCAAGGATTAATCTGTGAAAGCGCAAAAAATTCATATCTTAGGTATCGCAGGCACCTTTATGGGCGGCATCGCGCAATTGGCAAAAGCCATGGGGCACGAGGTGACAGGTGCGGATGGTGCTATCTATCCGCCTATGAGTACCCAGCTAGAGCAAGCGGGTATTGCGGTGATGGCGGATGACGATACAGGGTTTTTACGCGCTGAACCTGATGATGTGGTCATTGGTAATGCAAAAAGCCGTGGTCATGCCGCGGTGGAAGCGACACTAAATGCGCAGCAATCCTATACCTCCGGGCCGCAGTGGCTGGCAGACCACATTTTAAAAGAGCGTTGGGTGGTTGCGGTTGCCGGAACGCACGGCAAGACTTCGACGGCTTCAATGATCGCTTGGATTTTAGAGTATGCGAAATTAAACCCAGGCTTTTTGATTGGTGGCGTACCAGAAAATTTTGGCGTTTCCGCAAGACTGGGAGATGCGCCGTTTTTTGTGGTGGAAGCGGATGAATATGACACGGCTTTTTTTGATAAGCGCTCGAAGTTTGTGCATTACCACCCACGCACTTGTGTGTTGAATAATTTGGAATTTGATCATGCAGATATCTTTGATTCGGTCAAAGATATTCAAAAACAATTCCATCATTTAGTGCGCACAGTTCCCGGAAATGGGTTGGTGGTCATGCCTAATGACGAAGCAAACCTGGATGAAGTCATTGAAATGGGGTGTTGGACACCTATACAAGCGCAAGGTAAAAACGCAATTTGGGATTATGAATTGATTACTGATGATGGTTCAGAGTTCAAAGTGTTTAACCAAGGTAATCTTGTCGGGCAGGTTAGTTGGAGCATGACGGGTTTGCATAACGTGCGTAACGCTCTGAGTGCGATTGCCGCAGCAGTGCATTGCGGTGTGCCTGACGAAGTTGCAGTGCAAGGTTTGTGTGAATTCAAAGGTATCCGCCGCCGCATGTCATTGATTGGTGAAGTCCAGAACCAAACTTATCAGGGAGTGAAAATCTATGATGATTTTGCGCATCACCCTACAGCCATTGAAACCACTCTAGCCGGCGCCAAAAAACAGATGCAAACAAATAGTCAAACAGGGCGTTTGATTGCCGTGTTTGAACCACGTTCCAATACCATGCGCATGGGGATTCACAAAGCAACCTTACCCAAAGCCTTTATTGAGGCTGATGCGGTTTATGCTTTTATTGATGACGCTTGGAATTGGCAATTACCAACGGATGAATTTACCCAGCCCATTAAAGTGGAAAATAGTTATGAAAAACTATTACAGACTTTAGTCACTGATTTACAGCCCCATGATACGGTGGTGATTATGAGTAATGGCGGTTTTGGCGGAATTCACCAAAAGCTCTTTAATGCACTTATTCAATAGTCAATGGTCAATGGTCAATGGTCGTTGGTGGATAGATCTTTGTTGATGGTGGAGTCTTGAATGTGGTTTTTGCTTGAAGTTGGATTATTGCTGCTGTTAGTGGGGTGGATTGTGTGGATGATTAAACCGCCAAAGCGAAAATAACATGGTATATCTATATTTAACCTTAGCCATTATTAGTGAAGTGGTGGCAACCAGTTTTTTGAAACTGAGTAATGGCTTTACTCATTTGCCCGCTAGTATTGTGGTTGTGGTGGGTTATGGGCTGGCCTTTTACTTTCTGGCTTTGACCTTAAAAACCCTGCCACTTGGCATCGCCTATGCCATTTGGGCTGGGGTCGGGATTATTTTACTGGCATTGATTGGTTGGGTATTTTTTCAACAAAAACCGGATATCGCCGCGTGGATTGGTATGTTATTGATTGTCAGTGGAGTTGCGGTGATTCAACTGTTTTCTAAAACCACTTCTCATTGATTGTTGGCTTAATCGTGACCCTGTTCGGGCTTGCTGCCCGGTTACAAAATCAAGTCTCCAAAGCCCCAGATAAAGGTCCCTAAAATGACGGTAAGGTGAGTCAACCACATCTTTTTATGATGCCAGCGGGAAGGGGTGATGTCTGTGATTTTACTGATGGATTCGTGGTTTTCGAGATTGTCGTAGATGATACGCAGTTCATTGTGCAGCAGAGTGTATTCACTCATTACCGCAAAGAGCACCACTAGGCTACCAAACCGGGCAAACCAGATTGGTTCTAGCGCGATACCCAGAATCAGCCCTAATCCACCGGCAATCCATGAGGCAATTAACAGTAATCCGCTTTTCTTTTTCATTAAAACTTCCTGTTTTGCTTTACTAAAAGTAGTCGACTAAATTATCTTAGAACAAATTCCGCGATATTAAGTTTTTTATCAGCTCGATAAAAGTTAATTAGGGTGTCTGACCATGTTTTGGCATCTTCAGGTAGACCATTCTCTAGGAAAGATTTTACTTGCTCATATACGGCCTGTTTAAATTCTGTGGAAGGCTGATTATTTAAAGCTAAGTTATCGGCACTGAAGTGAAACTCAAAGTTGGCAGACTTGGAGAAAATCCACTCGAGGGCTTGTGGTTTAACTTCGACTTTTTCAAACTCTGCCTGACGCTCAGCAGAGCGGCCATCGGGTTCATACCAATAACCAAAATCTTCCAGTAAGCGACGTTCCTTGCCTGCTACACACCAGTGCGAAATTTCATGCAGAGCACTGGCAAAAAAGCCGTGCGCGAAAATGATTCGATGATGTGGGTGCTCACTATTAGCTGGTCGATAGATAGGTTCTTCCTCACAGCAAATAAGTTCCGTGTTATGCAGTGGAATAAAGGTTGCGTTAAATAACTTAACCAGTGTTTCCGGGGTATGAGTCGTGTTTGTTGAGTTTGGCATCTGATTTAGAAAACGAAAGTGTAAAACTAAAATGCCAGCAAGATGCTGGCACTCTAATACGCGATGGTAAAGTCTTTTCTTGTCGTTTTAGAGTGCCAGCATCTTGCTGGCATTTTAGTTTTACACTTTCGTTTTCTAAATCAGATGC
>JAASTL010000033.1 GCA_021767305.1 Piscirickettsiaceae bacterium
CATCGCCTCAGCCCGATTGTGGAAGAGGTGCTTTATCCAGCGATGGAAGATTTTCAGATCGATATTGTCATTGGTGAAGGCCCGGCTGCACAAAGTGTAAAAATTGATATTCCGCCATTTACTCTGGTGGGTGCTACCACGCGCGCGGGTCTATTGACTTCGCCGCTAAGAGACCGTTTTGGGCTGGTGCAACGTTTAGAGTTTTACAGTCATGATGAACTTACTCAGATTGTGCTGCGTTCTGCCAATATACTCGGTATGCACGCTGAGTTAGAAGGCGCTCAGGAAGTGGCGCGCCGTTCTCGTGGCACACCACGAATTGCGAATAGACTATTACGCCGAGTGCGCGATTACGCTCAAGTTAAAGGTGATGGCGTCATTACCCAGAACATTGCCGATGCGGCTTTGAATCTTTTGGAAGTGGATCGCTTGGGTCTAGATAAGATGGATCGACGTTTCCTGGAAAACCTGATCCAAAAATTTGATGGTGGTCCGGTTGGCATAGACAGTATTGCCACTGCATTAGGTGAAGAACGCGGCACCATTGAAGATGTGATTGAGCCTTTTTTGGTTCAAGAAGGTTTTTTAGTTAGAACGCCAAGAGGCCGTATTGCAACTCCTCATGCATACCGTCATTTGGACTTTGAAGAACTACAAAACAATCAGTAGAATAATTTTAAAATTTTAGCCCCGTTTATTTTGAACGCTTAATAAATTTAGCAAGGTAAATAAATAATGAATGACAGCGATCTATTTGAACTCTTACTCAGTGCCAGTCCGGTTGTCCAAGCCGTCATGTTGCTATTGGCCTTTATGTCTCTTGCCGTGTGGGCCGTGGCGTTTGCCAAGTCTTATCAAATTCGTAAAGTCTCCAAACAAGCTAAAACATTTGAAGCACAGTTTTGGGAAACTGCAGAGCTTTCGCAGCTTTATCAGCAAGTTGAGATGGATCGCGCAGGTGCATCCGGCATGGCCGTGATGTTTGCCGATGGTTATAAAGAGTTCGCACGTTTAAAGCAGCAGGGGGTAAATAATGCTGCTGATTTGATTAATGGATCGCAAAGAAGCATGAAAATCGCGTTTACCAAACAGTCTGACCGTCTTGAAAATCATCTTTCTTTTTTGGCCACCGTGGGTTCGTCTGCACCTTATATTGGGCTGTTCGGTACGGTTTGGGGGGTAATGCACGCCTTCCAATCTTTAGGTAATGTTCAACATGCGACCTTAGCTGCAGTTGCACCGGGTATTTCCGAGGCCTTGATTGCCACCGCAATAGGTTTGTTTGCCGCGATTCCAGCGGTTATTGCCTATAACCGACTATCTAATAAAGTTGATCGCTTATTAAGTGAGTATGAAAACTTTGCGGAAGGTTTTTTGACTATTCTGCAACGTCAAGCTCACACTCAAAACAGCTAATTTTTTAGATCGGGATCAGATATGCAAAACGGTTTTCGAAGCGCTCGACAGAAAAAACGTTTAATGGCGGAAATCAATGTCGTGCCTTACATTGATGTTACTTTGGTGTTGTTGATTATTTTTATGGTGACTGCGCCGATTGTGCAGCAAGCCGTTACCGTAGATTTACCGCAAACCCCTGAAATCAAAAAACAGCAAACGGTAGAAGTCACTGAAGAGGACAAACCCTTTGTCATTACCGTTGATAACAATGGTCTCTATTCCACTTCAGAACAACCAGAGATTGCTTTAAGTACACAAGACCTTGAAGACTTAGTCACTGAAGTTGTGGCACGTGCCCAACTTAATCAGTTGCAAGAGTTTTATATTCAGGGCGATCGCTCAGCACCTTATGGAAAGGTGGTGCACCTGTTTGTCTTGCTGAAAGCCAATGGGGTCAATAATGTGTCATTAATGACTGAACCTGAAATGGTGAAACCATAATGATTAAATTTATAAAAAAACATCCTGTCGCCGTTTTACTCTCGGTTTTTTTACATATTGGTATAGTCGTTTTTTTCACCTTAAAGTGGGAGCAAGACCCTGTTGTTAAGCTTACTTTAAATGGTGAAGAAAACATGCCTATTAAAGAAGTGCGTCAAACTGCCCAATTGGAACCGATGCAAACCTTTGCGGTTGATTCAACCCAGGTTCAGGCCAAACTAGAACAAATTAAAGCTGAGCAGGAAGCGCGTAAAAAAGAACAAGAAATGTTAAAACAGCTGACGCAAAAAGAGCGTGAGCGTCTAAAACAATTGCAACAGAAAAAACAGGCGGAACAGGCTAAAGCAGAAAAAGCTCGTAAAGAGGCTGCCGCTGAGCAGAAAAAAGCTGAAGCCGAACGTAAGAAAATAGCCGAAGCTAAACGTCTAGCAGAAGTGGAAAAGAAAAAGGCCGATGAAGCACGCAAAAAAGCCGATGCAGCCAAAAAAGCCGCGGCTGAGGCAGAAAAACAGCGCATTGCCGAAAAAGAGAAAGCTAAGTTAGCGGAAAAAGAGCGTCTTGCTGAAGAGCGTAAGAAAAAAGAGCTCGAAAAAGAGTTAGCTTTAAAAGCGGAAGAGAAAAAGGCGCTTGAGAAAGCCGCTGCTGAAGCGCAGTTACGTAAACAGCAACAAGAAGCCGAAGCTGAACTGCAGCGTCAATTAGCTGAAGAAGCCGAAGCTCAACGTGCCGCGCAAAAACGCAAACAGTTACTCTCTTTGCGCGAGACTTATATCTCTTCAATTTCTGCTAAGGTAAAAGATAACTGGCGAACACCTGCACGTATTTCACCTAATGCTCAGTGTGACTTAAAGATTACCCAGTCACCGCAAGGTATGATTACCAGTGTTAAGGTGTTGAACTGTAATAAAGATGCAACACGTCAGTTCCAGCAGGCAGCGGAAAAAGCGGTTTATCGTGCCGAGCCATTACCGGCGCCACCGGTAAAAGAGTTGTTTGAACGTGAAATAACGTTTGAATTTAAACCGTAAGTTTTTGACTCTGGATTGAATACCACTTTTAACCGATTCTTATCCCTCAAAGAATCTTAACGAAAGTTTTCCACGAGATGGTTACACGAATAAAAATTGTTAAAAACCAGCTGATTTGTGTTGAAAAACTTGCTAATAGCCAGCTATTAGCTGCGTTCTTCGCCTAAATCAGACAGTTTTTTCCTAATTTTTATGTCGCATCCCACTCATCCAAAACTTTCGATACAAACAAAAAGGTGATGGTTTTGAAATTAATGAAAAATTTAAAAAAACATCTACAACAGAAATTGACATTGGTTTTATTGAGCTTGGTTGTTGCGCCTGCATGGGCAGGCTTAACGATTGAAATCAATGAGGGATATGAAAATGCTTACCCAATCGCTATCGTGCCATTTGCTTATGGTGATTTAACAACTGGAGCCGCCAGTAATGCAGTTGCGAATGCTCCAATTGCTACTGCGGAAGCTCCAGAAGATTTAGCTTCCATTGTGGCTGCCGATTTACGTAGGAGTGGTCATTTTCGTCCACTTACCACCTCGCAAATGCCGGCGATGCCTCATGAACTTGAACAGGTTGATTACGATGAGTGGCGACCATTAGACATAGATAATATGTTGATTGGTAAATTAGTTCATGAAGGTAATGGTCTCTATCAAATTGATATGCGTTTTCTTGATATTCTGCGTAAGAAGCAGGTCATTGGTAAACGTTGGACAGGCATTCGTAAAGAAAACCTGCGTCGTGTAGCACATCAAATGAGTGACTTGATCTATCAGGAATTGACTGGAATTCGGGGTGCATTTAACACCCAGATTGCCTATGTCACCCTGCGTAAGGTTGGCAAGAAACGTCTTTATACTTTAGAAATTGCCGATGCTGATGGATACAACCCACAACCGATGTTGAAGTCTAGTCAGCCTATTATGTCAC
Organism: Piscirickettsiaceae bacterium; assembly: GCA_021767305.1. Next base: position 3,858 of record JAASTL010000033.1, read on the forward strand.
CGAGTTGGTCTCCGGATGGTTCAAAGATTGCCTATGTCTCATTTGAATCTGGGCGCTCAAATGTTGTAGTTCAAAGCTTAGATGGTAGTTACAGAAAAGTGATTGCCAACTTCAAGGGATTAAATAGTGCACCAGCATGGTCTCCTGATGGCAAGCAGCTTGCCATGACCTTGTCTAAAGATGGCAGTGCCGATATCTATATTATGGATTTGCAGAGCAAACGTTTACGTCGTTTAACGCGTAACTGGTCAATCGAGACCGAAGCAGCCTGGGCACCAAATGGTCAATCATTGTTTTTTAACTCTGATCGTCGCGGTCAACCGCAAGTTTTCCAAGTGTTTTTAGACACCGGAGAAGTGCGCCGCGTGACTTTTGAAGGTAAATATAATGCCAACCCAGAAGTTTCGCCTGATGGACGTTATATTGCTGTCGTACATGGCGGTGGTGGTTTCCATATTGCCTTGCAGGATTTATACACCAATGACTTTACTATCTTGACCGATTCATTTTTGGATGAGTCGCCAACTTTTTCGCCGAATGGTGAGATGATTCTTTATGCTATGAATAAAAGAGGCCGTGGCGAGTTGGCTGTAGTCGCAATTGATGGTAAAACTTCCCAAACTTTACGAGTAGAAAATGGTGAAGTAAGAGAGCCGGCATGGGGCCCTTATTTACAGTAGAATCGACGCATTAGTCGACTCTGAATAATCTTATTTCTAAAACCAGCACTGTTGCTGGTTTTCTTGGTTTATTCCATAATTAATCAAATATTAACCAAATTTAGTTACCCCTCAACTGACTAACAATCTATGCTCTGAATTGAGCAACATGAATTAGAGGTTTTAAAATGCATAACTTATCAAAATTATTTGCTGTATCCACTTTAGCGCTATTGACTGCTTGTAGTTCATCTCCTGAAAGAGGTGGAGATGTGGGTGGTGATCCTGATGTAACGCAAGATACTGCGCCAGGCATTGGTGGAGAGGGTGATACAAATGGGGTAGAGGTATTACCTGCGGATACTCAGGGTGGAATTGAAGGTCAAGACATTCAGCAGGGTCAAGATTTAGATGAAATGAAAATGGTAGATGTTGATAGTATCTATGCGCCTGTTATTTACTTCGACTATGACCAATATGAGTTATCTGATGATGCGACTACCAATGTTCGCTATCATGCGGATTTACTTTTAGCGAACCCGCAGCAAAAAGTTATTTTGCAAGGCCACACTGATGAACGCGGAACCCCTGAATACAACTTAGCCTTGGGTGAAAAGCGTGCTAAATCGGTTGAGCAGGCCATGATGTTATTTGGTATTCAGCAAGATCGTATTGAGGTCATTAGCTTTGGTGAAGAGCAGCCTGAAATGCTGGGAAGTAATGAAGAAGCTTGGGCTAAAAACCGCCGCGTCGAAATCATTATCAAGTAGTTTCATTTAATACCGCCACTATTAAGGAATTTATAAATGCGTAAAAAATTTATGCTTGGCAGTGCCGTTACGTTATTAGCGACGGCAGTGGCGTTACCAGCTAATGCTGCACCCACCGCAACACTTGATCAACGTGTACAACGTTTAGAAAGAATGATGGAAAATCCGGTGCTATTGCAATTAAGCAGACGTTTGGGTGAGCAGCAGCGAGAAATTCAAAATTTGCAGGATCAAAATGATCGCCTGAAAAGAGATTTAAGACAACTGCGTGCCCTAATGGATGAACGTTACAAAGAGAATGATGAGCGTTTTAGTCTTCTAGAAGGTACTCAGCCAAGAAGTTCGCTTATTTCAACCCCTTCAGCGACAACAACAAATGAGACTGTTGCACCTGCTAATTCAGTTGAAGCAGCTGCACCAGTTGCTGGTATGCCTGAAGTGAGTACTCCGCCTACAGCTGAAGTGCCGGTGCTTGCTATTCCAGAAATGGAGGTGCAGACAGAAGCGGCAGTTCAAGAGTCTAATAATGCTGAAATTGCCATTGCGCAAACGCAAGCTCAGGAGCAGCCTTCAACTAGTGGAGTGATTCAAACCAGAGCGGCAACCCAAGTTGAAAAGGATAAGTACAAAAATGCTTTTAGCTTAATGCGTAGTTCTAAATATGAAGATTCAATTCAGCAGTTTGAAGCTTTTATGCAGAATCACCCAGAGAGTGACTTAGCGAGCAATGCAGCTTACTGGGCTGGAGAAGGTTACTTGGTGTTAGGTAAAGAACAACAAGCGCTTGATTCGTTTTTAAAAGTACTGAATCAATACCCAGATTCACCTAAAGTACCGGACGCTACTTTAAGAGCAGGTGACAGCTACGAAAGGTTAGGTAACAGCAAAAAAGCGGTGGAAATGTATGAAATGATCATTCAAGAACGTCCGCATAGCCGTGCAGCGGAAAATGCTCGTAAGCGCCTAGAAAATTAATCATACAAGATTAATATTTCTAAACGAGAGCTTTGCACCCAAAGGGTGTAAACACGAGATGGCTGAACGTTTAAAAATGGTTAAAAATCACCTGTTTTTTGTTGAAAAACTTGCTAATAACTAGTTGTTAGCTACGTTTTCCGCCTCAAACAGGCAGTTTTTTCCTCATTTTTCTATCGTCCACCACTCATGCAAAGCTCTCTAAACGCCTAATCTCATTTCTTTTATTTTTATAGGTTTCAGATGACACAAGATTCTTCAAATTCAGGTGCAGCCAAAAAAGCAGTGGTGCTTTTATCGGGTGGTTTAGATTCAGCAACGGTACTAGCAATCGCACGCTCACAAGATTTTGAATGTCATACTATCAGCTTTGATTATGGTCAGCGACATCGTGCCGAACTGCAAGCTGCAGCAAACTTGTCTGAACAGATGGGGGCAGCATCGCACCGTGTCATGAATATGGATATGCGTGCCATTGGCGGCTCTGCTTTGACCGATAGTAATATCGATGTGCCTGTCACAGGAGTTGAAGAGGGTGCTATTCCGGTGACCTATGTACCAGCCCGTAATACGGTGTTTTTATCTTATGCACTTGGGTTGGCAGAGGTATTACATGCCGATCACATATTTATAGGGGTTAATGCCGTTGATTACTCCGGATATCCGGATTGTCGTCCAGAGTATATCCAGGCATTTGAAGCCATGGCGAACCTCGCGACTAAAGCCGGTGTGGAAGGGCATAAAATGCATATTGAAACCCCATTGATTGATCTCACTAAAGCTGAGATTATTCAGCAAGGGATTCAAAATGGAGTCGATTACAGTTTAACCGTCTCTTGTTATCAAGCAGATGCAGAAGGCAGAGCTTGCGGTGTTTGTGACTCATGCCGTCTAAGAAAACAAGGGTTTAGCGATGCAGGTATTGCTGACCCAACTTTGTATCAATAGAGGGTGAGTTCCAGCACATAAAAAAAGCTGTAATTATTTGGTAAAAAAGCTTGCAAGGATGTAACAGACTTGTATAATACGCCCCATTCCAAACGGGTCGTTAGCTCAGCTGGTAGAGCAGTTGGCTTTTAACCAATTGGTCGAGCGTTCGAATCGCTCACGACCCACCATTTAC
>JAASTL010000034.1 GCA_021767305.1 Piscirickettsiaceae bacterium
CTACTGGTATTGTCGGAAGATATAGAATCCGGAATTCAGGATGCAAAATTTCCTCAATTACTCGATTTTTTACAGCCTGAAGATTTGCTGGTTTTTAATAATACCAAGGTCATTCCCGCACGATTATTTGGGCAAAAACAGACGGGCGGCAAAATTGAGTTGCTGATTGAGAGAGTGGTGGATGAGAAAACCTTACTGACCCATATCCGCTCAAGTCGCTCGCCTAAGCCAGGAACCATTTTAAATATAGAAAATGCGTTTGATGTAGAAGTAACAGGGCGTAAAGAAGACCTATTTATTGTTGAAGTTAAAGGCAAGCTTACGGCCTTGGAACTAGTCGAAAAGCATGGTCATATGCCGCTACCTCCTTACATTGAACGTAAAGAGGATGAGGAAGAAGACAAGGAACGTTATCAAACTGTCTACTCTGAGAAACCGGGGGCAGTAGCGGCGCCAACAGCCGGTCTGCATTTTGATGAGGCTTTAATGGAAGAGATTAAAGCCAAGGGTGTTGGAATTGGTTTTGTGACTTTACATGTGGGTGCCGGCACCTTTAAACCGGTTCAAGTTGATGATATTGCCGAACATGTCATGCACTCTGAATATCTTGAAGTCACACAAGAACTGGTGGAACAGGTTAGAGCAACGCGTGCTAAAGGCGGCAGAGTGATTGCGGTTGGAACCACTTCTGTTCGCTGTTTGGAGAGCGCAGCGAGTTTTAGTGACGATGGCAAGGTAGCGCCTTATCAAGGGGATACGGATATCTTTATTACCCCTGGCTATGAGTTCAAAGAAGTGGATGTCTTACTGACTAATTTCCACTTACCTGAATCAACTTTGATTATGTTGGTTTCTGCCTTAGCAGGTTATGAAAGAACAATGAATGCATATAAGCACGCCGTGCAACAGCAATATAGATTTTTTAGTTATGGGGATGCCATGTTGGTCTTTCCAAAAAATAGAGCTTCACAAATCGACTAGTGGGCTGCATATGCCTTTTTCTGCGCTTCCGTTACTCATGTACCTAGACGTACACTGCGTTACGGTTCTCGAAGAAAGACATCTTCACCTCACTATTCAATCTGTGAGAACACTATTTTATGCAATCGGCCTAGCGCTGATTTTTTATAAGGTTTACCCAAGAGTTATTTATGGAATTTGAATTAGACAATACCGATGGTCGCGCTCGCAGAGGCCGAATGAAGTTTGCCCGAGGTGTGGTAGAGACCCCAGCGTTTATGCCGGTAGGAACATACGGCTCAGTAAAAGGTATGACACCTGAAGAAATTAAAGCCACTGGTGCGCAAATTATTTTGGGTAATACCTTTCATCTTTCGTTGCGCCCGGGTACCGATATTATTGAGCTGCATGGTGATTTGCATGACTTCACGCATTGGGATGGTCCTATCTTGACCGATTCCGGCGGGTTCCAGGTATTCAGCTTGGGCAAAATGCGCAAAATCAAAGAAGAGGGGGTGACGTTTAACAGCCCGGTGAATGGCGCCAAAATTTTTATGGGACCAGAAGAGTCTATGGAAGTTCAGCGTAAGTTAGGCTCAGACATTGTCATGATTTTTGACGAATGTACACCTTACCCGGCAGACCACAAAACGGCACGAGTTTCCATGGAACTTTCCATGCGTTGGGCTAAGCGTTCCAAAGATGCGCATGGCGATAATCCTGCGGCACTGTTTGGTATTGTGCAGGGAGGTATGTATGAAGATCTGCGCCAGGTTTCTATTGAAGGGTTAAAAGAGATTGGTTTTGATGGCTACGCCATTGGTGGCCTGTCTGTTGGTGAGCCAAAAGATGAGATGATGGCGACCTTAGACTTTACCGAACCGCATATGCCAAAAGATAAACCACGTTATCTAATGGGGGTAGGCAAACCAGAAGATATTGTTGAAGCGGTGCGCCGTGGGATTGATATGTTTGATTGTGTGATGCCTACACGTAATGCCCGTAATGGCTTTCTGTTTACCCGTGAAGGCGTGGTGAAGATTCGTAATGCCAAACACAAAACCAGTTTGCTGCCTTTGGATGAAAAATGTAGCTGTTACACTTGTCAGAACTACACGCGAGCTTACCTGCATCACTTGGATAAATGTAAAGAGATTCAAGGCGCACGTTTGAACACCATTCACAATCTACATTACTATCAAGACCTTATGCAAGGCTTACGTGATGCGATTGGCGCAAACCGATTAGAAGACTTTGTGAAAGATTTTTATGCTGGAATAGGGCAGGAAGTTCCGCCCCTAGACTAAGCTAGGGGACTAGATTTTCGCAAGTAAGATTAAACTTAGATTTTTTGGCTCAGCTGTGCCAAAATACATCGGTTAATTTTTACCTAGTTGGGTCTTATGCCTATTAGGTTATTTGTTTTTATTAGGAGAAAAATATGAGCTTTTTTATCAGTGATGCAATGGCAGAAGGTGCAGCAGCGGCACAAGGTGGCGGCTGGGAAGGTTTAATTCCTTTAGTTCTTTTGTTTGTGGTTTTCTATTTTTTGTTGATTCGTCCTCAGCAGAAAAAAGTAAAAGCTCATAAAGCATTGGTAGAAGCCCTTAAGAAAGGCGATGAAGTCGTAACTTATGGTGGTCTTGCCGGTGTACTTCGTAGCGTTAGCGATAACTTCTGTGACCTAGAAATCGCAGATAACATTACGGTTAAAATCGAACGTCAAAACATTGCGCGTTTATTGCCAAAAGGCACATTAAAAGGCGAATAAAGTCTTTTTCGGAAAGCGCTTCTGCTTTCCACTAGGGGGTGTAGTCAAAGGTAGCCTAACCTTTCTATCACCCCTTTTGTAGTTTATAGAGTTCGGTTTTATGAACCTAAACTAATCAAATAAAAACCAATCAAAATTGGATTGCTTCAATATGTTTCAAAAACAAAATGCCGCACCAGCCAATACCAACACGACTTGGCGTTACTTATTGTTGGTCATTATTACGGTCTTAGGTTTAACCTACGCCATGCCAAACTTGTTTGGTGATGATCCAGCAGTACAAGTGTCTCCAGCCAAATCGGTTGAATTCAATCAACAAACTCAAACCCAGGTTGCTGAAATTCTAGAAAAAGCCAATTTGGCAGTAAAATCTTCAGTCTTTGAAAACGGCCGTTTTCTAATACGTTTTGAAAACACCGAAGATCAACTTAAAGCCAAATCTTTATTGAAAGAAGCGATGGGTAGAACGGCGGTAGTCGCACTTAACTTAGCGCCGGCAACCCCTGCGTTTTTGCAGAGTGTAAGTGCAGAGCCCATGTATCTTGGTTTGGACTTACGTGGTGGGGTGCATTTCTTAATGGACGTAGACATGGAAGCGGCAGTTGCCAAAGCCTATGAACGTTACATTGATGAAGTCAAAGGCGCTTTGCGTAAAGAACGTGTGCGTTATATCTCGGTAGAGGTAGAGAACGAAGCACTGGAAATTCAATTTAAAGATATGGCGACCTTGCAAACCGGTGAAGTCTTGTTGAAAGAGACGTTTGCGGATCGATTTACTTTTAAAGAAGATCAGACCACTGCAGCGCCTAAAGTGCTGATGAGTTTGTCTGCATCCACGATTGCGGAAACCAAAAAGTATGCCTTACAACAAAACATTACTACTTTGCGTAACCGTATTAACGAGTTAGGTGTAGCCGAGCCCGTGATTCAACAGCAGGGTGATCGTCGCATTGTGGTGCAGTTGCCGGGTGTTCAAGACACTGCCCGTGCAAAAGAAATTTTGGGTGCCACCGCTACGTTGGAATTCCGTTTAGTAGAGGAAAGAGGTGATCCATACCGTGCAGAGAAAACCGGTTATGCGCCTAACGGTTCTATTCTGCAAAAATTCCGTGATGGACGCCCAATTTTGCTTAAGCGTCGCATTATTGTGAGTGGTGAAAACGTCATTAATGCTCAGTCGGGTATTGATCCAGAGCAAGGCTCTCCTCAAGTATCGGTCACACTTGATGGTGCTGGTGGTCGTAAGATGTTGGCAACCACTAAAGAAAACGTCGGTAATCGTATGGCGGTGCTGTTCATTGAAAACCGCGTGGAAACGATTGAAGAAAATGGCGTTAAAGTCAAAAAGCGTATTACCACTAAAGACGTTATCAATGCCGCGGTAATTCGTGGGCAATTTGCCAACCGTTTCCAAATCACAGGATTGGATTCACCGCAAGAAGCGCAAGATTTAGCACTGCTATTACGAGCTGGTGCGCTGGCTGCGCCAATGGAAATTGTTGAAGAAAGAACGGTTGGTCCAAGCTTAGGTCAAGACAACATTAACCAAGGTTTCATGTCGGTGATTGTTGGTTTCATTTTGGTGTTGATTGTGATGGCATGGCGTTACAAGTTCTTTGGTATGGTTGCCAATGCGGCGCTGCTACTGAACTTAGTGATTATTGTGGCGGTACTTTCTATGCTGCAAGCTACCCTGACTTTACCCGGTATTGCCGGTATTGTTTTAACTGTGGGGATGGCGGTAGATGCCAACGTGCTGATATTTGAACGTATTCGCGAAGAACTCAAAAATAGCTCTATTCAAACTGCCATCAATGCCGGTTATGAAAAAGCATTTGTGACCATTGCCGATGCTAATATCACCACACTATTGGCGGCGATTGTTCTATTTAGCTTTGGTACTGGACCGATTAAAGGGTTTGCAATTACCCTATCAATTGGGATTCTAACCTCGATGTTTACTGCCATCTTAGGTACAAGGGTGATTATCAACCTGATGTATGGCAATAAGCGTGTTGAGAAGTTATCGATTTAGGGTGGAATCATGAGTACAGAACAAGAAACAAAAATGATTAATTTTATGGGCCAACGCAAACTAGCGATGGCGTTTTCTATCTTCATGATTATTGCCTCGTTTGCAGGTTTATGGTTCAAAGGTTTAAATTTCGGTATCGACTTTACTGGCGGTACCTTAATTGAAGTCTCTTACCCAACCCCGGTTGATCTGAAAGAGATGCGACAAGACCTAACTGCAGCAAGTTATGATGAGGCTGTGGTACAGCACTTTGGTTCCGCAGAAGACGTATTGATTCGTATTGCACCGCGTGAGGGCATGAACTCTGCACAGTTAAGTAACCAAGTGATGGATGCGCTAAAAGCGGCTTCTGAAGAAGAAATTACGCTGCGTCGTGTGGAGTTTGTTGGACCGCAAGTGGGTGACGAACTGACTGAAGATGGTGCTTTAGCCGTGCTTTATGCGCTGTTTGGTATTTTGATTTATGTCGCTTTACGATTTGAGTGGCGTTTTTCGGTGGGTTCGGTTATTGCTTTGATTCACGATGTCATTATTACCGTTGGGGTGTTTGCTTGGACACAAATGCAATTTGATTTAACGGTATTGGCAGCAATTCTGGCGGTTATTGGTTACTCTTTGAACGATACCATCGTTGTGTTTGACCGTGTGCGTGAAAACTTCCGTACTATGCGTGAGGGCACGCCGGTTGAGGTGACTAACACGGCCATCAACCAAATGTTATCGCGTACCATCATGACCTCTTTAACTACTTTGTTGGTGTTATTGGCACTCTTCTTCTTAGGTGGTGAGATTATTCATGGCTTTGCTGCTGCCTTAATTGTGGGTGTGGTTGTGGGTACCTTCTCATCCACCTATGTCGCCAGTGCGACTGCTTTGATGTTGGGTGTGTCTAAAGAAGACTTGATGAAAGCGCCAGCTGAAGGCGTTGACCGTGAAGCTGCAGAAGCGGAATTGCAAAGAGCTTTCTTAGAAGCCGAAGCCAAGCGTGAAGCGCGTTTAGCAAAACAAGGTAAGCCAGTTGATGACGAGTAATAGCTTTTCAGCTTAAATCATCCATTTAAAACCAGCATCTTGCTGGTTTTTTTGTATCTGCAAAAAATTTTTCACAGAGTCTGTAATAAATAGCCTCTTTAGTCCGTCTAATAGCATTATGATAAAACCCAGTATTCTCAATACCAGTTCTCAATACCTGATCGGTTGAGCAGAAGCGTTGTTGCAAAAAAGGATTACATTGCATGTCATCAGAATTAAACACTCAGGCCGTTGTCGATTCAGTTGGCGAGCATTTTGGTGATGCGCAAGCATTTGAACAGATGCGGCTGGAGATGCTCAAATTTGCAGTTTTACAATTACAAGATGAATGCCTTGCTGAAGATGCTGTGCAAGAGGCAATGCTGTCAGCGTATAAAAACTTAGCAAAATTTGCCCGAAAGTCTGCCTTTAAAACATGGGTGTTCGCCATCCTTAAAAATAAAATTATTGATATTTTGCGTAAGGGAAATCGAGAAATTAGCGTGAACCCACTGGCAGATAAAGATGAAGAGGGCTTATCTAATACTTTGTTCGATCATCGCGGTCATTGGACTCAAGAAACCAAACCAGAATCTTGGTCTGCCCCCATGGAATCAGTGAAACAGCAACAATTTTGGCAAGTGTTTGAAGCTTGCTTAAATCATCTCCCAGAGACCTTGGGGCGTGCATTTATGATGCGTGAGTTTATTGAACTGGAAAGAGATGAAATCTGTGAAACCTTAGCCATTAGTGAAAGTAACCTTTACGTCATTTTATATCGCTCCAGATTGCGTTTGAGAGAGTGTTTAGAGAATAACTGGTTTACCGAGGGAGAGAGTTTATGATGAACTGCAAACAAGCCACTCGGCTCATGTCGGAAGCAATGGAACGCCCTTTAACTTTTCAAGAGAAAGCCTCATTAAGTTTGCATCGAGGCATGTGTTCAGGATGTCGCAATTTTGGTAAACAGATGGGGGAAATTAGAAATCTATGTCAAGAATACGCTCATGAAACTGGAACTGAAGAACTTAAAGAGAATAAGCTAACAGAGGCTGAGCAAGTGGATAAAACATCGAAAGATTAGCTTTAGAAATATAGGTCAAAAAAATAGATTTAAAATGTCATTCATTCATTGCGAGGTGAATTAAAGGAATGGTTATTCTCTCTTTACGAGATGGCTCAGCCAGTAATCTACACTTATCCATCTGCCAGCACCGGTAAATAACAGCACTAGTAACATGACAAAGTAGGTGGCGGCAAATTCAATCCCATTTTTAAGGATGGTAAAGTTGCCGGCTTCGGTTAACCAACTATAGTTACCATGCTTTTTTAGAATGTTAACTGCAGCAGATTTTCTTTGTTGGGCATCTTCAATTAAATCGGTTCGCCATTCCCAAGGCACAGTTAAGGTAGTTTCGGGGAGAAGGTGCCAGCCATTTTGCCAGTGGGCTGTTGCCGCTGCGACAACCATTGTAAACATCAGTGGAATAACCATTAATCTTACCGCTAAGCCAAGTAATAAGGCTATGCCGCCAATTAATTCTGCCAAACCTGCCAAAGTTGCCATCATTAAAGGAGCTGGCATATTAAGGTATTC
>JAASTL010000035.1 GCA_021767305.1 Piscirickettsiaceae bacterium
ATATGAATATCTAAGCCAAGCGGTTCATCAGAGTTATTTAGCTTAGTCGATTCATAAGTCAAAGGATTAATAGGTGCCCAATTACCTTCATTCAACCCAGCTGTAAAGACAATTGAGCCCGCCCTTTGATTGGGAATGACATTTAAGGTGGTGGCATTGATCTGCTCACTGCTCGCACCATTAACACTGAAGGTCAAGGTTTTGCTGTCTGAATCCACCGCTTCTACTTGAGCACTATGAATATAGTTTATGCCGTAATTGGCAAAGGCATTACCAAATGTGTCCGCTTCAACCGTAATCGCTGGATTGGCATCCAAAACCGTAATTGAACAACCAGTAAAACCTTTGCTATTTTGCAAATAATCTGCCACTACACAAGCGCGCTCATAAGGTCCAGGAGGACAACGATAAGGTGCTTTTGGCACCGTCATCACAAAACTGTCGCCATCTTGCATGGCATCAATTTGCGCTTTGAGTAAATTAGTTTGTTCACCGGCTTTCCATGCGTGCGGAACTTTTTCAAAGTCGTGCCCTGGCACGGCATCAAAATCGATTCCAGGCGCTAACACCAGCTTGTCATAAATCATTGTTGACCCATCACTAAGGCTAATAGTTTTGGTATTGTTATCTACCGCCGTTACTGTCTCATGCACTATATTCACTGCATATTGCTGACTATGGTTGATATAGTTGAAACTTAAGTCTTCTGTGGTCTTTTGACCATTCAACACCAAATTACTAAGTATCGGTGAAACATAGGTTGAATTAGGTTCAATAATGGTGACTTGAACACTTAACCCGCCCCACATTTTTAGATATTTTGCGACGGTTGCTCCGGCAAAACCGCCACCGACAACAATGATATGTGGCGTTGTTGAGTCTGCGGCTCGGGTCAAGCCCGGCATGCTCATCGCAGCTAATCCCAGACCAAGAGATTTAAGTAGGTTTCTTCGTGTTAATTGTGCTTGCATTTTAATCTCTCCCTTACCTTAATCATCGTCTTCTTCAGATTCAGGCTGTGTTGCTAGCCAGGCAGCCAATGCTTCAATCTCTGATAAAGTGTAACCATGCGCTTGGGCTTGCATAATCAGGTCTTCTTCACCGTCTTGAATCTCTAGCATTTCTTCCACTAATTCAGATGCGCTCTCTCCGGCAATACTATCCCAGCTATTGGTCGAAGAGCCATTAGTACCATGACACTGAGCACACTGAGAGGCGAGTAATCTCCCCGTAGTTACCGAGTAATTTGTTACTGGCGTATAGTCTGTGATTGAGCTTGAATCTTCATCGTCAACACCATCATTATCATCATCGCGATCATAAAGGTCGTCTATGCCATCTCCGTCACTATCTTCATCAGCATGATAATCCTCGTCTTCAGAATTGAAGATACCGTCATCATCATCGTCATCATAGGCATCCGGAATACCATCACCATCGACATCCAACGGGTCATAGTTCACACTTCTGAGTACCACACCATCCGGCAAGCTTAAAGACAAGGTGAAAGGAGTATCAATCACGCCGTCATCATCCACATCCACAGTATCTCTACTCATGGGCAAATCAATATAGCCCAGCGCAAAATCACTTGATAAATTAATCAAACCGCTGGTAACTAAACCTGAATTAATCTGGATAGGACTAATGACACGGGTAGGAACATCGTCTTCGTGAGTTGTCATCACTAGATGGCAGTCAATATTATTTGGCAGGTCAATACTGAATGGGTGCTCATCCGTACCATTGTCAGTGGAGTTGACGTGATGGTAGGAACCATCAGCACAAAACGCCTCGATTAGTGTTCCTGGAACGGTTCCTGAGACGGTACTGGTTGTACTGCTGGACACAGTAGTATCAGTTGCTGTATCACTACTACTTCCACCGCCACCACAAGAAGCTAACAGCACTGCACTGGTCACTCCAGATAATATAAATATGGATTTTCTTACTAACATAATTTTCACCAGACTATTTTCCTAGCCAGATAGCGACCATTTTTTCCAACTTCTTTAAGGTGGCTATCTCACTATAAATTATTAAGAATGATTAGAAATAAACTTACTTTGTTTAGTGAATTATCTAGCAATAAAAACCCTATTTATAGTAGGCAAATGTTACTTTAAGACATAAGTCCTAAAACAATAAAGCCCATAAACAAAGGGATAGAGCAAAGTAAAAAGATTTTAAAATCCAAAACTGAGTTTTAAATTTGGCATGAGTTGAGAAAACAAAACTGCCCATTGAAGTTACAACCCGAATATTTCAAATTAAGTATTTCAAATTGAATCTTCAAAATAGGCAGTTTTTTAACATGAGTCAGTAGAGAAAAATTAACCCCACGTATCTGCAAACAGATTATTACCCCATTGCAACATTGGCTCAAAATAATCCATTGATGGTTCTGGAGCGACTTTGAAAGCGGTTCTTTGTAATGGTTCTTCAGGGTTAGCTTCAGCGTCATAGCGGTAGCTATTGGAAATCCAATTGACTTTATCTCTGCTCAACATGGCAAAGCCACCTGCCGTGAAAATTGGTTTCTGATAAATAGGTTCTCCTGCCAGAGTTCGGAGCATGGCATCAGCGCACACTTTGGCTTGAGAGTTAGCCATTTGCCCAGCTTTTGAGAGTGCAGAACCTTGAGAGTCACCCAAGATATAAATATTGTTTTTACCTGCTACCGTTGATTCAAAGGTTAAGGGGTTAATCGGTGCCCATAACTCACCATCAGGCACTAAGCCAGCCTCAAACACGAGAGGAGCGGCTTTGTTATCAGCAATTAAATTGATTACATCGGCACTGATTGTGGTGGTGTCTGGCTCTTCACCGATTACCGCCCCTGTTTCATCTCGAATTAAAGTGGCATAGGTTATGGAACGACCTTCGCCATTTTCATCACCCGAGGTGACGCTTTTAACTCGTGCGTTGACGATAAACTCAATGCCTAATTCATCAAATAGCGCATGGAACATCTCTTGTTCATGCGGCAGACGAATCAATACATCGGGCTGAGTATCTAAAATCACAACACGAGGGTTTTTACCTTGCGCTCTTAATAAATCCGCAACTGAAGTTCCTCTCTCGTATGGCCCTGGAGGGCAACGGAATGGATAAGTAGGCACCGTAATCACAAAGGTACCATCTTGAGGAAACTCTGCTAGCTGCTGTTTTAATAGCAATGCTTGATCACGGCCACCCCAAGCGTGCGGAATTTTTTCTTTATCCCAACCTTCAATGTCTACAAAATCAATCCCTGGAGACAGAATCAACTTATCGTAGGCAATTGTGGTCGAACCATCACCTAGGGTTACCGTTTGTGCTTCTGAGTCAATCGCGGTGACTCGGTCTTGCACCCATTCAACGCCATGCACTTGAGTTAAACGATCATAATTAAAGCTAATGCGATCAACCTCCAAAGCGCCTGTGACCACCATGCCACTCATAATGGGTGACATAAACTCTGCATTGGGTTCAATCATGGTGACATTCACCGTTAGACCAGAATCTTTACTCCACATTTTTAGGTACTTAGCCACAGTCGCACCGCCGTAACCGCCACCCACAACCACGACATTCAATTCAGCAGGGGCGGCATTCGCTGAGATAAAGGGTAGAGCCGCAAAACCAAATGTACCTAATGCTACTCCAGCACCGGCTTTCAAAAAGTTTCTTCTAGACCAGATTGCTTGGCGAACTTCGGTATCAATATTTACATTGCTCATTTCTATTCTCCTGCTGCATAGTCGACTTTTGGATAGTAGCTTTTCAATAACTCTACCTCTTCTGGTGTGTAAGCCAATGCGTGCATGTGCATGACATTATCAGCATAAGTTTCACTTTGATAATCCTGCATAGCAGAAGTAATACCGCGGTCAGAACCCCACAAATCAGGCCAGTTTCTCACTGCTACACCATAGGTTCCGTGACACTGGGCACACTGTGCGGCTAATTGTCTGGCTCCCGGTTCCAAGCTATTTTCATTAACACTAATCGCGGCATAATCGACACTCGATATATCGAAATAGATACCACTATCATCAGATTCAACAAACTCATTTGAACTGTCAGAATCCCACCAATCACAACCACTTAAAACCAACACCGGAATGATTAAGACAAACACTCTTAAAATAGACTTAGTTATTTTCATAATTTCCCTCCTCACTATGTAAATACCAGTATTTACACCTACAGATTAAAGGGTTATTAATGACATAAGCAATAATTGATTTGGATAAAAGGTAGAGCATAGAAGACTGTTGTCATAACTCCTCACCCTTAGGTGTGATTTACTGAAACCAAGCTAGAAAATTATTGCTACCAACGCATACAAATATGGGAAAATCTTCACTGGCTGGACTAAAACATCAACCAATAAAAGCCTCCTCAATACCATTCGTCAACCAGGGAAGGATTACCACCTTGAATCGTGCCATTATTTTTATTATCAGCTGCTGTTTGTTTGGGTTTTCCACTCAACTTCTGGCTAATACTGAGCCATCAACCAAAAGTGTTGCTGTGAGTTCAAATAGTGAATTGGCAACGTTGAATCAGGCGGTTAAGCAAGATACTTCGCTCAATGAGGCTGATAAAAATGAGCTCAACCTGCAACTTGTCCAAGCTGCCAAATGGGAAGATGCTTTCGTCCAAACGCAAAAAGAGACGGCAACTTTAGAATCCCAAATCAACAACTTGGCGAAACGCCAAGCAGAAATTACGAATGTTTTAAATCAGAGTCAGAACCAACTTTCTCAGCTGCAAAATCAATCACTGCAACAACGGCCAGTTGACGAGCTCAATAAAGAACTGACAGAGCAACAAGATTTATTAGAACAAGCTAATGAAGCCTATTTAAATTGGGATAAAAAATTCAATGGCTATCAACGTTTGGCAACGGAAGGTCCTCGCCAAAAAGCGGAAATACAAAAATCCATAGCGCAACTTGAAGACAACCCGTTACTCAAACTCTCTACGGTAGATATATCCCTGAAAGAACGTGTTGAAAAATACGCCTTACAAAGCCGCCTCAACTTATTAAATACGCGTCTACAACAACTTAATTTAAAGATTGACCGTTTAGAACTTTTAAACCGCTACGCACAACAGGAAAAAGATTACTGGTCGCAGCAAAAAACCTTAAGTTCTCAAATCGTCACCGTTTTGCAAGATCACCTATCATCGCGCCGAAGTGAAGCGGCAGAGAGCGAACTTAAAGAGTTGGCAGAAAAGCAACTCTCTAAAGAAAATCCACTTTACCCGCTGCAAGAGCAACTGATTAAAGTGCAGCAACAAAAAGCGGAACTCATCAAAAAAGAGAAACAGGTCAAAACCGACATTACGCGTTTGAGCGAAATACTGAATCAGACCAAAGCGGATTTTGCCCGTGATGAACAAATTGTAGAGCTACAAAGTTCGCCAGAGGCGGTTGCCCGCTTGTTACATAAGCGCTTAGAGTCGATCTCCAAAATGCACATTAAAGAGTCGCGCATTATTGATCTGCAAGACGAGATGAATGAAGCGGTGCTTAATCAATTATTGCTCAGTGAACATCTGCGCGATGTACAAGCCGGACAATTCAAACCGGAAGTCATGTTGAAAAACCTTCCTGAAACGCAGCAGGCGGAACTTAAAGACAGCGCATTACAACTACACATTAGTTTTCTGCATGCCGCTAAAGATTTGCAAAGCCTCTACCCAGGGTACATCAGCCAGCTTTCTGAACTTAATAGCATCTATCTTTCGCAGAACGAACAACATCGTCAGTACAAACAGTTTCTCAGTAACAATTTACTCTGGCTCCCGAACGCAGAAAAAGACTCTTTAGTATCACTAACCGATTTGGAGAGCAACTTAAATCAGCTCTTTACCTCACAGAACTTTGAACTTTTCGTTACCGATATTAAAGCCATCTGGCAATACCAAAAACCACTGCTCGCATTTAGTATTTTGCTGATTGGATTACTGCTATTTTACCGTCGAAAATTAGCGCTTAGATTACACCACTATGCAGAAAACACGGTATCCATACGTACCGATTCCATGCTCTATACCTTAAAAGGCCTTTTGGTGACTTTGGCATTAGCTCTTCCGGCTGCACTTGCGCTGTTTGCTCTTTATAGAATGCTTGGTCTCGTCGACAATCCTTCAGAGCTGACCCAACGCCTAACATCAAGCTTACTGAATGCCAGTATTCTGGTGATTGTTTTCTCTTTATTCCGCCAAAGCTGTCGCGCTAAAGGCTTGGGTGAAAAGCACTTTAAATGGAGCCCTACCGCGGTAAAAGTGTTTTACCGTGAACTCGGCTGGGCGATTCCATTTGCGGTCATAATGACTTTGATTATTGGTATTAACACCGATGTATTAAGCGCGGCCAATGAACAAGTGATTGGACGTTTTAGTTTTATTTTATTAATGTTTGGTTTTATGATTTTGGTTTACCGCTTGTGGGGGCTCAATAGCCGAATTATTCAGCAAGCTAAACACAAAACCGAAAAACCAGGCTGGCTACAACTGCACCTTATTTGGTTTAGTGCCTTGTTAATCATTCCAGCACTGCTTATTTGGAGTACGATTTCGGGTTACTATTACTCTTCTATTCTGGTGGCAGAACGTCTTAATGTGACCATTGGTTTAGTGCTGATTATTTTCTTGTTTAAAGAGTTATTGCTTAGAAGTATCTATATCTCTGAGCGTCAACAGCAATTCAATGAGCGCCTCAAAGAGCGTGAAGCGTTCATAGAAGAACAGAAAAAACAACAACAAGAATCGGAAGAAGTTGCCCCCGAATTACCAGCGATTGATGAAAATGACATTAATTTTGAAAAGCTCAACCGACAAGTTAAGCAGACCATTAACCTCGCTTACTTCTTTGCCATAGTGGCGGGGCTATGGTTTGTTTGGAACGACCTCTTACTGGCGTTAAACCTGATCAGCGATAGCAATCTACCGTTGACCAAGTCTCAAGTTATTGATGGTGTTGTACAAGAAGTGCCTTTGACACTGGGTGATTTACTGCAAGGTTTATTACTGGGACTGATTACGCTGCTGCTGGCAAAAAACCTACCTGGAATACTTGAGTTCACCGTACTTAAGTTCCTCCCTATTAGCCCTGCAGTGCGCTATGCGGTCAGCTCCCTTACACAATACTTGATTGCCATTATCGGTTTTGTATTGATTTTCCGCGCTTTAGGGATTGAGTGGTCCAATATCCAG
>JAASTL010000036.1 GCA_021767305.1 Piscirickettsiaceae bacterium
AGAGTTATTGGGCGACTTTTTAACATTGGTAAATACCAATATCACCAATGAAAAAAATGAGGTTAAAGAGGCTAAAGCAGCAGTTAATGTTTTAGGGCTTGATGAAATCTATAATATTTTTCTTTCCAGTAGCTTGAGTAATTTAGTAGCCCAATCGCAAGATGAAAAATCAGTCTTATTGCATGGTGCACAAGCTGGACTTGCTGCCGCAGAACTCTCTTACTGGGTTTATGATGTTTCTCGTTCCGAGGCTTATATGGCAGGTCTAATGCAAAACCTAGGGGCTATTTACTTATCAAGACAAGATCCAGAAAAATATCTGTCCATTTTTAAATCTCAACTCTCTAATCCTATTTCCAGCTTCAAAAAAGAGCTGGATTTATATAAAACTTCACATGCCCATCTGGGAACTTTTATTGCCAAAAACTGGAATATTTCACCTGATATTTATAAATCCATCCTGCTGCACCATGACACAGACTTTGCGTTAAAAACCGCTAATGATCAAAAGGTACGTCACTTGGTTGCACTCATTATATTGGCCAACTATGTGGTTAGTAGCAATTCAGGTGATCAATACATCACTCAAGAGCTAAAAGAATACCGTGATTTAGGCATGGTACAACTAGACCTGCCAGATAATGCTTTGAAAGCCGCAAATTCAGCCGTCATAAAGTGGGGTAAATCTATAGGTATCTCGGTGGGAAGCCACTAGAAACATCAAAGATATAAATAAAGATAGATGGTGGGCCCTCCCAGACTTGAACTGGGGACCTGCCGATTATGAGTCGGATGCTCTAACCAACTGAGCTAAGGGCCCTTAAGAAAGGTTTATCAAATCGCTTTGATAATTGGCGCTTATTATAGCGAAGTCATAGTGCTTTTGTAGCGCTTTATCCATAAAAAAACCGCATATAAATGCGGCTTTTTTTGAGGTTGCTTGGATATTAATCCAAGAAACTTTTTAGGCGTTCTGCACGGCTTGGGTGACGTAGTTTACGCAATGCCTTCGCTTCAATCTGACGAATACGCTCACGCGTTACATCAAACTGTTTACCTACTTCTTCAAGCGTGTGATCGGTGTTCATGCTTAGACCAAAACGCATACGGAGTACCTTTGCTTCACGTGGAGTCAAGGTGCTTAGCATTTCACGAACTGTTTCGCTCATGCCGTCTGAATCTGCTGCATCTTGTGGTGACAAGATATTAGAGTCTTCGATGAAGTCACCTAGTGAAGAATCTTCATCATCACCGATTGGAGTTTCCATAGAGATAGGTTCTTTAGCGATCTTCATCACTTTACGAATCTTATCTTCTGGCATCTCCATCTCTTCTGCCAGTTCTTCAGGAGTGGGTTCACGTCCCATTTTCTGCAATAACTGACGTTGAATACGATTCAACTTATTGATGGTTTCGATCATGTGCACTGGAATACGGATAGTGCGTGCTTGGTCTGCAATAGAACGCGTGATTGCCTGACGAATCCACCAGGTTGCGTAGGTTGAGAATTTGTAACCACGACGGTATTCAAATTTATCTACCGCTTTCATCAAACCGATGTTTCCTTCCTGAATCAAATCCAGGAACTGTAGACCACGGTTAGTGTATTTTTTAGCAATTGAGATAACTAGACGTAAGTTTGCCTCAATCATTTCACGCTTAGCAACACGTGCATTGGTTTCAGCTTTACTTAAATCCTTGTAGTTAGCTTTGAAAAGATCAATTGGCATCTTTTCGCTATTTTTAATCATCTTCAGACGCTTTTGCGCACGTCCCACTTCACCCTTAACCGCCTCAAGTGCTTCTTTATGAGCAGGCGATGCCGCAATGAGGTTATCAATCATGTCTAAATCAGTTTCAGAGCCAACAAAGGTTTTTAAGAATAATGGACGTGGAACTTTCACGCCACGTAGTACTAAATCAACAATAATTCGTTCTTGCTCACGAATCTGTTTGATACGATCCTTAATATGACGAATCATGCGATTTGAGAAGATTGGAGTAATTTTCAATCCTCGCAGATGCTCCACAACGGCAGCACGATTTTTGATTGCCGTTTTGCTGGTAAAGTCTTTGGCTTCAGCTTCAAGTGCTGCCGCATTCAATTTAGCTAAGTTCGCCAAGAAAGCATCCAGTTCTTCTTGGTTAATTCCGTCTTCTTTAGGCTCATTGTTATCGCTATCTGGTGACAGCTCTTCTACTGGCACATCAACCAAATCTTCTGGACGGATAAAACCTTGCACAACATCAGCAATCTTGCCTTCACCTTGTTCCATACGTGCAAAGGTATCTAAGATTTCTTGAGCAAATTTAGGGTATTTTGCCAAGGCATCCAGCATATCGCGGATACCCCATTCAATACGTTTTGCGATGTCGATTTCGCCATGACGTGTTAATAGCTCAACAGATCCCATTTCACGCATGTACATACGAACAGGGTCAGTAGTGCGACCGAACTCACCATCGACTTCTGCAAGTGCCGTCATTGCCGCTTCAGCTGCAGCATCATCAAAAGCGCCGCCTTCTTGCGTGAGCAGTTCATCTTCATCTGGCGGAGAGTCAAAAAGCTTAATACCGAAGTCTTGCAGGATCGTCAAAACTTGGCCATATTGATCTTCTTCGATATCATCAGGCAAAACATCTTTTACATCTGCAAATGTCAGATATCCGAGCTCTTTGGCTCGTTCAATCAAATCAATTAGCTGCTGCTTTCTTTCGACTTTGGTCATGTTTTGCCTCAATATTATGTAAATCGGTGTCTAGAGTTATCCTCTAGAGTGGTCTATGCCCTAATTAGTCGACTAAATGGGCCACCAAAAACTGAACGCGCCATTATACAAAAATTAACGCGCCAAATGTTTAAAATTATGTCATCAATCTAATGAGTTATTAGACTAATTATCTTTGTATATGAGTTAGTTAGACGTTTTACAAGGTCTATTCATTACCTTTTTGCATTAAACTCTGCAATCTTGCCTCGTCTTCGGCGCTCCAATTGCCCTGCCCTTTAACTTCATCATCCAAATCAGCTGCTACCGAAACCAAGCTGGCTTCGAACTCATTCATTAGCAACTGATCATCATCTGGCGAATTAATGACTGCTTGCTCAATAAAATCTAACAAGTCTTGATAACCCGCTTCTCGTATGACTTGCAACGCTTTTTCAACTATAAAATTTTGTAATTTCAGGTGTTTGACCAAGCCGCCAAGTACCCTAAAATCTGATTTGCTTGATCTAAGCAAATCCGACACCATCTTATCTTCAAAGATTTCCGCCCACTGTGGGCGCTTTACCAGCACCTTAAAAACGCGTAAAGGCATCGTCATGACTAATTTGACAGATTCTTCTGGCTTAGCCTTATTTTTGTTGACCGCTTTACCAGACTGAGCAAAACCTGAACGCACATTCATCTGTTTTTCAACACGCCAGGTTGGCAGCTCCACCAACTCGGCAATTTTTTCAGCCAATAAAAACTGGTAAAGCCCATGAGCAGCCTGCACATAAGGTTCTGCCAGAGCCACCAATTGCTGGCGGCCTTCAATGGTTTGCATTGGACTACTTAATTTTCTTTGCAAACCTTTAACTAGAAAGTCCGAAAGTGACAAAGCCCGAGAAACTCGTGATGAAAAGCCTGCCACCCCCTCTTTTCTGACGGTAGAATCTGGGTCTTCACCTTGATCTAAAAACAAAAACCGAACTGATCGCTCTTTTTCCATTAATGGCAAGGAGAACTCCAACGCTTTCCATGCCGCCTTAAGCCCAGCTTCATCACCGTCAAAACAGAACACCACTTCTTGCACTTGTCTAAACAGCAATTCCAAATGCTCCACCGTGGTAGCGGTACCCAAGGTGGCAACGGCATTTCTAATACCAAACTGTGCCAAGGCCACCACATCCATATAGCCTTCTACAACCAGAATGTGCTCAAACTTTTCACGCGATTGGCGCATTTCATAAAGTCCATAAAGGGTATTACTTTTATGGAATATAGGCGTCTCAGGTGAGTTTAGGTATTTCGGCTGGCCATCACCAAGTATGCGCCCACCAAAGGCAATCACTCGCCCGCGGCCGTCACGAATGGGGAACATGATGCGCTGGCGAAAACGATCGTAAATCTTATCGCCATCTTTATGCACCAACATGCCCACTTCGATCAACTGCTGCTTTAGCTTAGGATCGGCTTGCAAGCCTTTTTCTAGCGTATCCCAACCGTCCGGCGCAAAACCGATAACAAACTCTTTGGCAATTTCTGGACTTAAACCGCGCTCTCTTAAATAAGTTTTGGCTAGCTCAGAAGTGGCATGATCACGCAGCTGGTGACGATAAAACTTTGCCACCAAATGCATTACATCATATAAGTCGCGTTGTTTTTGTTGGCGCTCTTGTTGTTGTTTTTGTTTAGCTGGAGAAAGTTTTTCTCGCGGAACCTGCATCCCATACTGCGCTGCCAGGGCTTCAACCGCCTCTACAAAAGAAAGACCGTCATATTCCATTAAAAACTTAATGGCATCACCACTCGCACCGCAACCAAAGCAGTGATAAAACTGCTTGGTTTGGCTTACATTAAAAGAAGGCGTTTTTTCATCATGAAATGGGCAGCAAGCTTTGAAGTTGTTGCCAGCTTTTTTGAGCGGTACACGTTGATTAATGACTTGCACAACATCCGCTCGAGCCAAGAGAGACTCGATAAAAGAGCGGGGAATACTTCCAGTTTGTTCAGTCATACTCACAACTTATCCACAAGTTATCAATCACTTCAACACAGATTAATACACAGGCTCTAAAACGCAAAAAACCCGCTAACCATTTGGTTAACGGGTTTTCGAGCTGTGTCTTCAATGACAAGAATTCTGTTAAGAGAAATTCCTATTAGCCGGCCAACTTAGCTTTGATCAATTTACTGACCTCGCCCATATCGGCACGACCTTGCATTTTTGGCTTTAACAAGCCCATCACTTTACCCATATCCTGCATAGAGCTGGCACCGGTAGAAGTCATGGCTTCCGAAATCAAATCATTGATTTCTACTTCTGTTAAAGCTTGCGGCATGAAATCCTGAATCACAGACATCTCGTAGGCTTCTTGCTCAGCTAAGTCAGGACGATCTGCGTCCACATACTGCTGATGAGAATCTTTACGCTGTTTCATGGCTTTATCTAAAATCGCCAGTACTTCCGCGTCATCTTCTAATGTCGTTTGATTATCAATCTCAACCTGTTTGATGGCTGCTAAAAGTGCACGCACTACACCCAAGCGATTTTTATCTTTCGCTTTCATGCAGGCTTTCATTTCAGCCGTTAATGCTTGTTTTAATTCAGACACTAACCTATCCGCCTATTAGTACATACGAGTTGTACGACGGTTTTCACGCGATAAACGCTTAGCTAGACGCTTAACAGCCGCCGCTTTCATGCGCTTACGAGCCCAAGTTGGCTTTTCGTAAAACTCACGCTTACGAGTTTCAGTTAACACACCTGCTTTTTCACAAGCACGCTTAAAACGACGTAATGCTACGTCAAATGGTTCAGTATCTCTGATTTTTACGCTTGGCATAATAATTACCTATAAATTTTTGAATTCTGTGGCCACTTAACCCCCACGCAAGAAATGGGAAGTGGAGAAAAGGCGAATTATAAATTTCTCAGCACCGTTTTGCAAACCTTTTTCCAAGAAAAATAAAATAAGGCTTCACTTAAAACTAATGTTTGAAATATGAACAGTATCAATAACCTAGGGAAGCTCCGGTTAAATATTGCAAAGTCACGCTGAAAGCCAAAATATATTAAAGCCATGAATCATGCCTAGCGCTTTTCGCTTTTGGTAAAATTCACCCACCTTAAGTTGAGAGAGAATAAAACCATGTTGGTATTAGGTATTGAAAGTTCGTGTGATGAAACTGGTGTTGCTATCTATGACACCGAAAAAGGTCTACTCGCTCATACTCTCTACACTCAAATTGAACTGCACGCTAATTATGGTGGGGTGGTTCCTGAACTTGCCTCCCGTGACCATATTCGCAAACTCTCGCCTCTTATTTTAGAAACCTTAGAGCAAGCGGGCATCTCTCGTACAGACTTAGACGGCATTGCTTATACCTCTGGACCCGGTTTAATTGGTGCTCTTTTAGTAGGTGCCTCCGTTGCGCGCAGTATGGCGATGGCACTGGATATACCTGCTATTGGAGTTCACCATATGGAAGGCCATCTGTTAGCACCTATGCTTGAAGAACAAAAACCAGAATTTCCTTTTATCTGTCTTTTAATATCAGGCGGTCACAGCATGATTATTCGTGTTGATGGCATTGGTCAATATAAATTATTGGGCGATACCTTAGATGATGCAGCGGGCGAAGCCTTCGATAAAACCGCAAAACTTCTCGAACTCGGTTATCCAGGCGGGCCTAAAGTTTCCGCCTTAGCTCTGCAAGGTGAGACTGACCGCTATCAGTTTCCGCGCCCAATGGTAGATCGTCCGGGCTTGGATATGAGTTTTAGTGGTTTAAAAACTTACACTTTAAACACCTGGCACAAAGCGCAAAAAGAGGGTGACGATAATGAACAGACCAAAGCGGATATCTGCCGCGCCTTTGAACTTGCCGTCGCCGATACGCTGACCATTAAATGCAAACGCGCCCTTAAGCAAGAAGGTTTAAACCGTTTAGTGGTTTCTGGAGGCGTTAGTGCTAACCGTGAAATCAGAAGCAAACTAGATGCTTTAATGGAGAAGCAGCACGGAGAAGTGTTTTATCCACGCTTGGAGTTCTGTACTGACAATGGCGCGATGATTGCCTATGCCGGAGCACAACGTTTACTCGCTGGACAGACCTCTGATCTGAATTTTGCCGCCACCCCAAGATGGTCTTTGGAAGAACTTGAAGAGGTTTAGATTTTAGTGGGTAGTAAGTGGTTTGTAGTGAGTGGTTTGTAGTGAGTGGTTTGTAGTGAGTGGTGAGTAGTAAACAATAAACTCAATACTATAAACTACCCACTACAAACTACCCACTACTCACTTCTCTTCTTCGGATTTGACCTTTATTAAACTCTCTTCACCATTCAGCAGGCGTTGAATATTACCTCTATGACGCCAGAATAAAATGGCCGTCATGACCGCCGTTACCCATACCCATTCA
>JAASTL010000037.1 GCA_021767305.1 Piscirickettsiaceae bacterium
AACCTTTTCTAAGTGAGTTTTGCGTTTACCATAAAAACTGATTAAATCATCATACTTGCCATAGTGCTGATGCGCGAGATCAAAACGGGTTTTTAACTCATCCCATAGGTTTGGATAAAAAGCTTCTTTCTCGATTGCGGTTTGCAAAGAGTCGTCAGTGATATCGACATTTTTATGCGCAGCAATCGTCGTTTTTTTGATTTGAGAAAGTAATAATTGGTCTTCAAACGAATTGGTTTTAACTTGGCTTGATGTACAAGCCGAGAGCAATAGAACCGATGAAGTGGTGGTTAGCAAACTTAAGGTTTTACGTTTAAACGAGGCTTGCCATGGGTTGAGAATAAGTTTTGTGTAAAGAGACATATTTAAATAATTGGTTATCTTTAGAGATTAGTTTCTATGATCGAATTCATCTTTCCACGCTCTAAGCGTTTGGAAAAGGCTGGTACTGTTATCATCCGCACCACGCGCAATAAGAGCCTGTTTAATTGGGGCTTTATCAAAACGTAAAAACGGATTGGTTTGCTTTTCAATAGCCAAGTTTGATTGAGGTTCGGCTAGAATTGCAGGGTAGTCCGTTGTAAATGTTGCCTGGCGTTGTTGCAAAGCTTGATTGTCAGGTTCAACCTCTAAAGCGAAAGCAAGGTTTGTTCCGGTGTATTCGTGTGCAGAGTAGAAGTCGATGCTATCTGCTAGGGTTCTGAGTTTTAAAATTGAAGCTGCGAACTGTTCTGCAGTTCCACCTAAAATTCGACCGCAACCGCCGGAAAATAGGGTGTCACCACAGAATAGGGCGTTTTCATTGTAATAAGCGATATGGTCTGGGGTGTGACCAGGGGTATCCAATACTTTAAAAACCAACTCTTCATTAAGTTTGATTTCGTCACCTTCTTCGACTTTGACATCATAAAGTGCAAGATTGCTTAACTTTGGACCATAAACGGTGATATCCGGGTATTGTGCTTTGAGTTCGGCAACGCCATTAATATGATCATGATGTTGATGAGTAATCAGTATGGCTTGGGGGGTTAGGTTTTTTGTCTTAAGGTATGCAGCAATTGGGGCAAACTCTCCCGGGTCAATAATCCATGCATTTACATTATCATGCATGACCCAAATGTAATTCTCATAGGTCTCTATTAAAGCGGGGATACCAACGATATTCATGTTTGTAAAAAAGCCAGTTGTTATAATTGCGATTATTCTAGCAAACTGGCCCTAAAAGTAGTGACAAATATAAGCCAATTTATATAAGACTATAATAGGTGTAAGCGGCATTTTTTCAGGCTTTAAGCAAGATAAGTGAGCAATATGAGTCATGGTTTTCAAAAGTTTTTGATTGGTTGGTTCAAAAGTCGTTCCGGTCATGCGGTGTTAGGGCAGGAAAAAAAGCTCATTGATGACGCGGTGGAAAACTTGTTTGGCTACTACATGCTGCAGTTTGGCTGTGTCTCAAAATCGAGTTTAATGCAGGCTAGTCGGGTTTCTCATAAGCTTATCATTGATGAAAAAAAGCACGTTTTCAACGATGCAAAAACGACTGCCGCTGAGCAAAAGCCGTCAACACAATGGATTTTGGCTAACCTCGATTTTTTGCCGATTGGGGTGGAAAAGATTGATGTGGCTTTACTACCGCATACACTAGAAACTGTTAATGATCCCTATTACTTATTGAGACAAGTCGATAAAATGCTGCTGCCAGAAGGGCACATGGTCATTACCGGTTTTAACCCGATGGGTTGTCTCTCATTTAGACTGCGTTTTTTCAAGAAACAGCAAATTCCGGTTAAACCGCATATCAATAGAGCAAAGCGCTTGAAAGAGTGGCTTGAAGTATTAGGTTATGAGGTTGAAGAGGTTCGATATTCTCCGGTAATGTGTTTCTCTGCCAATGAAAGATATCCACGTTGGGCGCAGTTGGTAGAAAAAATTGAAAAAATGTTACAAAAGCTCGGCATTGAGTTTGGGAATGTTTATTGCCTGAGAGCAAAAAAGAAAGTAGATGCGCCCACTTTAGTCGGCATGAAATGGCATTTGCCGCGCTGGCAATCTATTAAAGGGCGTTCCATAGCCACTAATCGAGTGAATTCAAAGTCAAATAAAGTTTCAGCTAAAGTTGAAATTGCTAATAAGTCGACTCATAAGTTAACCATTAAAGAAATCAAAGAATAGATGCAAATTGTAGAAGTTTATACCGATGGCGGTTGCCGTGGTAATCCTGGTCCAGGTGGCTGGGGTGTTTTATTAAAATATGGCGAACATCGTAAAGAGTTAAAGGGTCATCAAGAAAATACCACCAATAATCAGATGGAATTGATGGCGGCCATTCAAGCGTTTGAAGTCTTAACCCGTCCTTGCAAAGTAAAAATCACAACGGATTCTCAGTATGTGAAAAATGGTATCACCCAATGGATGGCAGGTTGGAAAAAGAAAAACTGGAAAACCGCTGCTAATAAACCGGTTAAAAACAAAGAGTTATGGCAACGTCTTGATGCGGCTATCCAGCCTCATGAAGTTGAGTGGCACTGGGTTAAAGGGCATTCTGGGCATCCAGAAAACGAGCGCGTTGATGAACTTGCCAATGAGGCGATGGACGAGCTGCTACAAAAAAGTTAATCGCAAGAAATCAATCACTAAAAGTCAGTCGCTAGCGACTGTTTTAGTGACTATTAAGAAGATACTCCAGCCTTTACCAACTCAGTTCTTGACCACTTTTGCCGGCAATTTCACTAAGCTTTTTCTCGTGTAAAGCGAGCTCATTAGCATTGGCTTTAATGACTTTCAAAGCAGGGCGGTCAGAACGAATTGCCACTCTTTGAATGCCAGATTCATTATCGTCACCTTCATTTTCTGCACCCAGCAATAGAGCGGTTTGCCCACCCGTCATTGCTAGGTAGACATCAGCAAGAATCTCGGAATCTAATAAGGCTCCATGAAGGGTTCGATTGGAGTTGTCAATGTAAAGTCTTTTACATAGAGCATCTAAGGAGTTGCGCTGCCCTGGATAAGCTTTACGTGCCAGCTTTAAAGAGTCGGTAATGATGCAGTGGTCTTCAATTTTTCCCCATTTATTATTGGGGAGCATAGAGAGTTCGTGGTTAATAAAGCCTACATCGAATGGCGCATTGTGGATAATCAACTCGGCACCGGCAACATACTCCATAAAGTCATCAACAATCGTCGCAAAGAGCGGTTTGTCGGCCAAGAATTCATCGGTGATACCGTGAACTTCAATAGCTTCTTGCGGAACTTCTCTTTCAGGGTTTATGTACTGATGATAATTATGGTCGGTAAGACGACGTTTAACCATCTCTACGGCACCGATTTCAATGATGCGATCGCCGTTGTGAGGTTCAAAACCTGTAGTTTCCGTATCGAGTAATATTTGACGCATTTGACCCTCTTTGCTGTAAAATACCGCACATTATTTTACTGCATCAAACGCTTCATGTGCATCAAAAGGTTGATGGCAAGCTTGATTAGCAAACATTAAGAATCATTAGGAAATAAGGGTTGAGTTATGAGAATTAAAAAAGGAAGTCGCGTTACTTTTCATTATGAACTGCGAGATGAAGAGGGCACTTTAATCGATTCAACTTTCGACAAAGAGCCCGTTATTTATATTCAAGGCGAAGGCGAAATTATTCAAGGGCTTGAAGATTTTCTAGAGGGTGAAGAGCCAGGTTTTGCTGCTAAAGTGACTATTCCACCAGAAAAAGCTTACGGTGTTAAAAGTGATGATTTGGTTGTTTATGCTGGTCCAGAAAACTTTGACGATAATGTCGAGATTGAAATTGGCTCAACCGTAGAAACCGAAGATCCAAACGGTGATACGATTGTTTTCCGCATTATCGAAATTGAAGATGATAAGGTCTACCTAGATGGAAACCACCCTCTGGCGGATAAAACTTTGGACTACAAAGTCGAAGTTCTCGAAGTTCATTAATTTTTATTCTGTTCAAATAAAAGTTGGGTTTTGTTTAATCTACTAAGCAAAACTTGACTCATTTCTGTAGTTTTTCTAAAGCTGATTTTTTACGCTGGCTGACTTTTACCCTGAATGTTTTCAAATTTTCGTTCAAATTTCTGTGCAAATTTTCTTGATTTCAACCTGATCAATTAACCTCTTTATTGGTCTGATTCTTGTTTGCTATAAAGGTTAATCAATACTTTTTATAGGCACTTCTTTTCATGAAAATTTCCATTACCGCAATTATCGGGATTCTCTTAGGTCTTGGTATCTTTACCTTGGCGGTTGTTTTCAATACAGATAACTACATCGTATTTTTTAGTTTGTCTGGCTTAGCAATGGTAATAGGCGGCACTTTGGCGGCGGCAATGATTTCCTATGAAGGGCGGCAGGTCATGCTGGCATTTAAGGATATTTTGCAAACCTTGATGACGGCAAAAGTGGATACCCGCAAACTCTATGAAGACGTTGGGGTATTAATTGATTGGTCGATGGTGATTCGCCGTGAAGGCTTGGTGAGGCTTGAGAATGTCGTGGAAATCGACGATGCGGATAAATCTTTTTTAAATCGTTCGTTTATCTATCTGTTATCGGGTTATCAAGGCCCTAAGTTACGTTTGTTATTACAGCATTCCAAACAATCACTCTATGAACGCAATATGTTTCAAGCCCGCGTTTTAATGACCATGGCATCCGCAGCGCCTGCCTTTGGAATGGTCGGTACCCTGGTGGGGCTGGTGATTATGCTTAATAGTATGCAGGGCAATCCGGCAGAAATTGGTAGCGGTATGGCGGTGGCTTTGTTAACGACGCTGTATGGGGTGCTGTTGGCTCAACTTATCTTAAAACCGGCAGCCAGAAAAGTAGAGCAAAACCAAGATTTGGAAGCCTATCGCAATCAAGTCTTAACTGAAGGTTTGGTCTTACTTTCCGAAGGCGCTTCTCCGATTTTGATAGAAGATGCGATGAACGCCTATCTTGATGGTGATTACCAATTTAAGCGTGCTAAAAAACAGCAAGATGGTCATGAAAAAGCATCAGCCTGAAGCGCACCAGAAAAAAGCGCAAGAAATCGAAATGCAGCTGCGTCAGCAGTTATCAAGTGATGCCTCTAGCATTAAGAAAAAATCAATTGTTGAAGATAGTGAAGATTGGCTGGTGACCTATGCCGATGCCATTACCCTGATTTTGGCTTTTTTTGTGTTGTTGTTTTCCGTTTCTGAAATTAACCAGCAAAAATTTGAGGCTATTAATCAGTCGATTGACGATAAGTTTTTACAAAAGAAACCGGAACAAAAGGTCAACCCCTTATTGGATCTACAAGGTCGGCTTGGGGTTTTATTAAATAATTATGGCGTGAACCCAGATAAGGCACTACAACTGAATGAAAACAGCCTCAAAGTCGCTCTGCCGGGAGAGCTGCTGTTTGGTTCTGGCAGTGCCGAGGTGGGTGTTGAGTCTAGAAAATTGATTGAAGAGCTCGCCCAGCAAATGAATGCTTTTGATTTACCCAATTATCAAATAGAAATCGAAGGTCATACCGATGATGTGCCGATTCAAACGCTAAAATTCCCCTCTAATTGGGAGCTTTCATCGGCACGTGCAATTAGTGTGTTGAAAGTGTTTATGGAACTCAAAGCAACTAAACATCAGCTTAAAGCGATTGGTTATGCGGATACGATTCCTATTGCGCCGAATAGAGATGAGTTAGGTAATGCAATAGAGAAGAACCAACGCCTAAATCGCAGGGTTGAGATTAAGTTAACGAGAGTTTTTGGCTATTAAATTTAGCTATGAAAGTTGGTTATGAAAATTGGCTACTAAAACTGATGATATCCAGTGCATTTTATCTTGGTAAATATTCTGATGAATATTGTGTTGAGAGTTGAGTTTTAGATTAAGTTTTAGATTGAGTTTTTAACAGGCTAAAAGTAAAAAAGTGAACTTCAGTTTTATCTGAAGTTCACTTTTATATTGATTCAATTTGATATTGATTTAAATCGATATTGTTTTTGGAAAAAATCTTAGTGGGTGGTTCCCGGTTCATTGATGTTTCCGCACTGAAGATTACCCGGTACCGAAATATCGATGCGTTTTGGGTTTGGAAGATTGAGTCCATCCATAATGGTGGCAAAATCTTTAAATGATTTTCCATCACCTACACGAGTGTTAAACTTTTTCTCTTCACCAATAGTCGATTGACTGAAGCCTTTATAGTCATGCGCTGGAAATACCATAGTATCTTCAGGTAGCTTAAAGAGTTTTTCTGTCAGTGAGTAATACATATCTTCATTGCTACCCAATTGGAAGTCGGTACGTCCACAATCACGCACAAACAAAGTATCACCAGTGAATGCGGCGCCTTCAATTAAATAGGTGATGTCATTGTTAGTATGTCCAGGCGTATGTAGCACTTTGATTTCTTGGTTACCTAACTTAAACGCATCACCTTCAACTGCAAGAATATCGGCACACTCAGAACCAGATTTTTCATGCACTACAATTTGAGCGCCAGTGCGTTTGCGCAGAGGTCCTGCTCCAGTAATGTGATCAGCGTGAATGTGTGTTTCCAATAGGTACTTCACTTTTAAACCGAGTTCTTCGATGTGCTGCATATCACGATCAACCTGCTCTAAAACCGAGTCGATTACCGCTGCTTCTTTGCTTTCTTCATCCCAAAGAAGGTATGTGTACGTCCATGTGTCGTAATCAAATAGCTGGCGGATTTTCATTTTTACAATACCTCTTCGTTATTGTTAAGTTTGTATTGGGTTTATTTGTATTAGGTCTATTTTGTGTTGAGTCTAAATATAATCAACATTCCAAGTCTTGCTATAATAAGCGCTTTTAAATTTTTGATGATTAAAAGCACTAATTTGTAAACGTTAAACTCTTAAATATTAGATTTTCCTTATATTGTACTCAAGTCTTTTTATGACTGAAAATTTATTTTTTTAAAGAAGTCATTAGTTTATAGCTATTACGGATTTATTAGAGTCGACTATTTAG
>JAASTL010000038.1 GCA_021767305.1 Piscirickettsiaceae bacterium
AAGGGCATTGCGGCGGATTATATGGCCTTGATTGGAGAGCAATTAGGCGTTGAGTTTGAGCATGTTAAGCATCGTTCTTGGGCAGATGTTATACAGATGGCTAAAAGCCACGATGTTTCTATCCTATCTTGCGCGGTAGCCACGCCAGAACGTAAACGTTTTATGAACTTTACTACACCTTATCTCTCTTTCCCTGTGGTATTGGTAGCGACCGACTCAACCAACTTTATAGATGATTTTAGCCAGCTTAACGGTAAGGTAGTTGCTGTACCTAAGGGGTATTGGTCACAGGAATGGATAGAACAAAATTACCCGCAAATTAATTTACTGTTAGTCGAATCCGTGCAAGACGGCTTAGAGGCGGTACTGCTTGGTAAAGCACAGGCTTATTCGGGCAATCTTGCCTCAATTAACTTTGCCATTAAACGTTATGGCTTAAACGGCTTAAACGTAGTGGGTAGTAGTGATGCACGTTTTGAGCTAGCCATCGGAGTAGACAAAACCGATCCTGTGCTCTTAAGCATTATGCAAAAAGCACTGAATAATATTACTCAAGTGCAAAAAGACGAAATCTACAATAAGTGGATTCAACTGCAAATGCTGCACGCGTTTGACCAAAAGGCACTGATGAATGTGATCGTGTTTTCCGCGTTAATCGGTTTGCTACTGGTCTCTATTATCTTTTTATTTCATCGTCAGAAACAGCGTCAGAACTTTTATATCAATCAGGTTAATGAACTCTCACTTGCCACCTATACCAGATTACCAAGTACTCATATTGAGTGGGTCAGTGACTCCTTTTTGAAAATGATTGGCTGTAAAGCTGAGGAGATTATTGGGCGACCACATTCCGTTTTAAAACACCCTGATGTACCAGAGCATGAATATGAGAAAGTTCTCAGGTTAGTTAAGCAAGGTAAGTCGTGGACAGGTGAAATATTAGCTCAAGCATGTGATGGTACCGACTATTGGATTGATGCCACAGTGACGCCAGAATTTCGTAGCGGCAAAGTGGTTGGTTTCTGGACGACTCGAGTGGATATATCCGATAAAAAACGCTTAGAGAAAATGGCTGTTATCGATACCTTGACCGGGGTTTATAACCGTAATCAATTCAATGAAATCTTTGAAATGAGTGTGCATAAAGCGGCACGGGAAAATGCAAAGTTTAGTATGGCTATGTTTGATGTCGACTTCTTTAAGATGGTGAATGATCGTTATGGTCATCAGCGTGGTGATGAAGTGCTTAAAGAGATTGTTGATGTAACCAAAAAATTCTTTAGCCGTGCTAATGATGTGATCTTCCGTGTTGGCGGTGAAGAGTTTGTGGTTTTATGTGATTTTGATAATCACGAAGAGTTTGAGCATTATTTAAATAGTTACAGAATCGCAGTTCAAGACCTTAATATTCCTAACCCAGACAGTGTGGATGCCGTTGTTACGGTCTCTATAGGGGCTATTTTCTGCCATCAACTTCAGCCGATGATTAAGGCACCGACAATTTATAGCCGTGTCGATAAGATGCTATATTCTGCCAAGGACAATGGGCGCAACCGCGTAGTGGTCGACTCTTCTCGTGATATTTGTGATTTCTAACCTTTAATCATTTCTATAAAAATTTACGTATCATCGATTTTCAGCAAGTTTTTTTAGGCATAAAAAAACCCGATCTTTTGGATCGGGTTGGGCTTCAAAAAATCTGGGTAAGATTTATTTGATTTTTGCTTCTTTGAACAAGACATGTTTACGAACCACTGGATCGTATTTCTTGATCTCGAATTTGCCAGCCATGTTCTTTTTATTTTTATCAGTAGTATAAAAATAAGCAGATTCAGTTGACTGTAGTTTGATCTTATCGCGCATGATTAGTCTCCTTAGACCTTCTCACCACGTGAACGCATATCAGCGATCACAGCGTCAATACCATTCTTGTCGATGATACGCATACCTGCAGCAGATACACGAAGTTTTACAAAACGGTTTTCAGCTTCTGACCAAAAACGGTGCGAATGCAAGTTTGGTAAGAAACGACGACGAGTTTTACGGTGAGAGTGAGAAACATTGTTACCGACTACAGGACCTTTCCCTGTTACTTGGCATACTTTAGACATTTCACAATCCCTTCTAAAAACAAATTTGAACCCTTGAAAATCAAGGCCTCAAAACAATAAAAATATTCGAATATTTCTATATTTCAAAGCGTTATGTGGAGTAACACCCAAAATAAGAAGCGGAATTATCCATAAAAAAGCGGTGGATTGCAAGTCTATATTCAAAATAGTTTGTTAAATTTTAACTAGCTAACTAAATGTTTTATATCAGCTTTGCTTTTGAGGTTGGCTATTTGTCTCGTCATCAATCTGTTTCTCTGACTGTTTCTCTTAGTTTTAGGGTCTATGGCTAGGTGTTCCATTTTTAAATTTATGGTTTTAATTTCTTCATCTATTTGTCATTTAATGCGCAAACTGAGGGTTCTATGGATGTACGGCGAGTAATTTAACCGAACATTTGGTTATATTTAATGGTGTTTTAGCCCGTCCGTTTGGTTAAAAAAAGTTAATTTGCTTGTCATTAATTTTTTTAACAAATCCTTTTGAATATCAAGAGCAATTTTTAACGTCTCTATGCCTCTGGCAAAATTCTCAAAAGGGTGAAAACCGATGAAACTTAAAAAACTTTATTTAGCGATGGGTGTTGCGGTCACCGCTGCCTCATTAGCTGCATGTAATAATTCCACTGATTCAGCGAGTTCTGATGCCAGTACAATCACTAAAGAAGTGGCTTTTACGGCAAATGAAACTTGTCCTAACGGTGGTGTGACTATCTATTCTGGGATTGATGAAAACGGTAATGGTGAGTTAGATGTCAACGAGCGTGATAGTGCTGATACTATCTGTAACGGTGAAGATGGTAAATCTGCAGCCAGCGCCGAACTTATTCGTTATGCGACTGCGCCATTAGGTGCTGAATTCACGGGTATGTTTGTAACGGACAATAACTTTTTCTTTAACGTTCAGCACCCTGGTAATCAAAATGCCAAAGTATTTGTTTCTCGTGGTGCTATGGCTGATGTCGGTGTGATTAAAGGTCTTTCACTTCCAGAAACAGCGGAAGAAAAAGAAGCCACACGCGTGGCTTACGGTGAAATCGCTAAGTTGGCTGAAGAAGGTGTTAATGGTATTGGCTCAATCTCAGCAATCGATGGAACTGAATTGTTTATTTCTAATGACCCTGATTTCAACGCCTTCATTCCAAAAACAGCGGGTGATGATTCTGAAGGTTACTTATTCACAAACTGGGAAAACCGCCCAGGTGGCATGAGCCGTGTAGAAGTGAAGTATGAAAACGGTGCTTGGGCAACCATGAATGAGATGATGTTGGATTTCAGTGAAGTGAAAGGAACTTGGGTTAACTGTTTTGGTACCTTAAGCCCATGGAATACACCATTAACTTCTGAAGAACTTTACTTTGATGATACTGAAAACTGGCACGGTAGCTCTACGATTGAAGATCTTGACACTTACCTAGGTGCGAACGAGTCTCCAAATCCTTATCGAT
Source organism: Piscirickettsiaceae bacterium (assembly GCA_021767305.1). Next base: position 3,559 of record JAASTL010000038.1, read on the forward strand.
ATGGTTATATCGTTGAAATTACAAACCCAATGGCTGCGGCGCCAACGCCGGTCAAACTATTCACTATGGGCCGTTTCTCTCATGAGAACGCCGTTGTCATGCCAGACAATAAAACCGTCTATCTATCTGATGATGGTGGTAACACCGTTTTCTTCAAGTTTGTGGCAGATACAGCGAATGATATGTCAGCAGGAACGCTTTACGCAGCGGCAGTAACTCAAGATGCAACGTCTTCAACTGCAGATGCTGGTTTCTCTGTGAACTGGATTGAACTTGCTCACGGTAACAATGCAGATATCGAAGCTAAGATTGCTGAGTTTGATGGCAAAACTGCTGCCGATGCCGATCGTTACATCACTGATGCAGAAATCACTACAGCGGCAACCGATGCCGATGCCAGCAATGATTGGATCGCTTTCCTTGAATCACGAAAGTTCGCTAAAGCTAAAGGGGCTTCTGCTGAATTCAACAAAATGGAAGGTGTAAACATCAACTATAACCGTGTTGTTGAACAAATGGCAGCTGGTGAAGATGCGTTTGTGTACATGGCTATGTCTGACATTAATGGCGGTATGGCTGATGATGCAGGAGATATTCAGCTAGATACCAATCGTTGTGGTGTGGTTTATCAGATGAAGCTAGATACAGATTTCAACATCGATCGTATGGAGCCAGTCATTATTGGTGGACCATATGACGCAACCGCAGCAGCTAACCAGTGTCACGTAGACTCGGTTTCTAACCCGGATAACCTAGTCGTGCTTGACGATGGTCGCGTGATTGTTGGTGAAGATACTTCTAAGCACGAAAACAACATGATGTGGTTATGGGATCCTAAGGGCGGAAAATTTGTGATCAAATCAACCGGTAGTAATTATGGTGAAGCACCACAGAAAGTAGGTTCTGGTACCGAATTGACTGGAACTAAATACCTAGAGTTTAGTGATTCAACTTTCACTGCAGTTAGTGTTGCAAGTAACGCCGATTGGACTTTCTCTGGTGATGATATCGTAGGTTATTCTGCAGAGATGAATGGTTACGGCGCTGATGTCGCTTCTGAAGACTGGTTGGTTTCTGATGCGGTAGATCTAACGGCTGTAACTGGAGCTAAGTTGAATTTGGATTCTAAAGTTGAATATACAGGTGGTTCACTACAAGTATTGGTTTCAACTGACTACACCAATAACGTTTCTACTGCGACTTGGACTGATATGAGTGCGACTTTAGCATCCACTTCTACTTGGACTAACTCGGGTGATATTGACTTGTCTGCCTATGATGGTCAAACCATCACGGTAGCGGTTAAGTACACATCTACCGGTACAGGTGGTGGAGATGGTGCGCTTTGGACGGTTGCTAACGTAACGGTTTACAAGTAAGCCATCTGGCAATAAACAGGGGGCGATCGCCCCCTTTTTGCCAATCATATTTTCAACTCTATTTTATCTATTTTCTAGTGGTGTTTTAACAATGAAAAAATCAATCTTAAGTCTCTCAGTTATTGCTCTTTTGGCCGGTTGTGATCAATCCTCATCAGATCCCGAAAACACGGTTGCAGAGATGCCTCAAGTTGAGACAATAGTAGAAAATAGTGAAATCAATACCGTCGATACGGCCATGATCAGTTCTAGTTTAGACTGGGCGGATCGTAACCAGTTCTACAACTTGGAAGCCCCCATTCCACCACAATGTTATACCCGTACCGAAGGTAAATTTAACCCCTGTTTTACTTGTCACCAAACTTATCCAGATCGCTCACGTCCGAATGATATGGATGATGGCTTTTTACAAGGGGATTACGACTTTTCTGATATTGGGGTCAGCAACCATTGGTTGAATCTGTTTGTGGATCGCACCGAACAGATTGCGCAAATCAATGATGAACAAATTCTCAGCTATATTGACCAAGATAACTATGCCGGGCTCTACTCAGATTGGCAGCAAAATGACACGGCACCTTATGAATCTATGGGACCAAAAGACTATGGATTAGCCAATGCGGCATTTGATGCACAAGGGTTTGCCTTAGATGGTTCGGGCTGGGTTGCCTTTAATTACAAACCTTTTGCCAGTACATTCTGGCCAACCAATGGCTCTACCGATGATGTCTTGATTCGCCTGCCGGAAATCTTTAGAAAAGATCAAGGTGGCGCATTTAACAGAGAGGTTTATCGCATTAACTTAGCGATTCTGGAAATGAATATCCAAAGAACTCCTGAGACGAGTTTGCAGGTTGATGAGCAAGTGGTTGGCATTGATCTGGATGGTAATGGCAGCATTGGATTAGCAACTAAGATTCAGGCGCAAACAAACTATGTTGGGCAAGCCATCAATGAAGACGTGGTGGATATGCTCTATCCATTAGGCACTGAGTTTTTACATAGTGTTCGTTATATTGGCGTCAATGACCAAGGTGATATTTCAGTTGCCAAACGCATGAAAGAACTACGTTATATGCAAAAAACACGTTTTATGACCGCAAGCCAATTAAACAGTGCTTACGACAATGAGCGCGGTGAGAAAATCGAGGGTAATCCTCCCACTTACACCGACTATGGAGATAAGGGTTTGTATAACGGTTTTGGTTGGAATGTTCTAGGTTATATTGAGGATAGCAGTGGCAAGCTACGTAAGCAGACCAAAGAAGAACTCTATTACTGCATGGGCTGCCACTCCAGTATTGGCGCCACTATTGACCAAACCTTTGCCTTTGCCCGCAAAGTCTCTGGCGAGGCAGGCTGGAAATATATTGATTTAAAAGGGATGAAAGATGCACCTGAATTCGGTAAAGATGAAGGTGAGTTTTTGACATATCTTGAGCGTGTTGGGGGTGGCGATGAATTTCGTCATAACCATGAAATGTTAGAGCGTTGGTTTGATGAAGAAGGTAACCCAAAAACAGATGTGATTAAACAGCAAGATGTATATAGTTTGATTACCCCAAGCCGAGAGCGTGCAATCGCGTTGAATAAATCCTATTTCACGATTGTGCAAAATCAGAGCTTTATCTTTGGACGTGATGCCAACATCACTCCAGTGAAAAACGTCTATGCAGAGATTGACACTGAAATTGCCCCACTAGAAGAGCAATACCGTCAGGAATACAGCATTATTTTGGATTGGTCTAAATAGCCCATAAAAAATGAATTGCAATAGCATTAAAACGAATGCCGATACTTAAAGCCGATCTCAAATGGCTTTTATTGACGGCGTTTTTGCTGTTGCTTTTAAGTTGGGGTTTAAATCACACGCTGGCTTTAGGCTTGAATTTAACCCTTAGCCCTGCATGGTCATGGTGGTATTGGGTACTGGTGTTCCCTGTGTTGGAAGAATTGGTGTTCAGGGGCTGGTTACAAGCGTTTCTGCATCAGGAGTTTGGTCAAAAACAATACTCCGCTTTATTCAGTTGGGT
>JAASTL010000039.1 GCA_021767305.1 Piscirickettsiaceae bacterium
GAGCCTTCATGTCAAAGAACCTTTTTGCTACTACGCTTGCTTGTTTACAAGAAACTGACTTAGATAAAAAAGTTCAGTTACTTGCTCAACTGCAACATGATTGGACAGAAGATAAATTCAACTTTGAACCCTGCACGAAGATTGAACGCATACCTGATCCGGGACGGCCGCAAAAACCGGTTTTAGTTCCACCTAAAGAGTTACCTAAAAGAGGTTTGGGCACACCAGAAGGGCATGCCGCACTCATACATTCCATTGCCCATATTGAATTCAATGCGGTTAATTTGGCATTAGATGCCATCTACCGTTTTCAGCACATGCCGAGACTGTATTATTCTGATTGGTTGGGGGTGGCTTGTGAAGAGTCTTATCATTTTCAAATTGTGAGAGAGCATTTAGCGCACTTAGGGTTTGAGTATGGTGATTTCCCAGGGCACGATGGTCTTTGGAAAACAACCTACGAAACAGACCATGATGCGATGGTGCGTATGGCTTTAGTGCCAAGAACACTAGAAGCAAGAGGCTTAGATGTAACCCCGCCAATGATGTCGAAACTTCGTGCCATTGGTGATAAACGTGGCGTTGAGATTTTAAAAATTTTATTACGTGATGAAATCGGGCATGTAGAGGTGGGAACACGATGGTTCCGTTATCTTTGTAAAGAACGCGGCGTAAATGCATTTTCCACTTTTCAGAAAATCATTGATGAATATTTTCATGGTGATTTACGTGGCCCTTTTAACTATGAAGCGCGTCAGCAAGCTGGATTTTCTGATGAAGAAATCAATTGGCTTAAAAGTCTATAATCTGGCTTAGCAATTATGGCGCACTCTTTAAACCGTCTTACTCCCAAGCAAAAACTGCGTATTCAAACACGTCATAAAAACTCCATTGCACGTCATGGATATCAGCCACAGGCTTTGTTTTGGAGTAATCGAGAGATTCAAGAAACGCGTTTTCAACAACTTTTGTGTATTTTGCCAGCACAAGATTCTTTGCCTCCAATATGGTCATTATTAGACGTTGGCTGCGGTTTTGCAGATTTGGCAAGCTACCTCAATCAAGCTGGCTACCAGCCTGAATACCATGGAGTTGATGTTTCACAAGATGTGTTAAATGCGGCAAAAAATTTGCATCCGACACTCTCTTTAGAACAGGGTGAGTTAGGTGATTTTGGCTTTGCTGATAACGGTTTTGATTATGTCATGCTTTCCGGAGCATTAAATGAGGTGGTAGAGACTGAAATTGAGAACCTTGCGCAACACCAAGGTGCCTATGCGCAGTGGGTGATAATGGAGATGTATCGCATTGCAAAACGCGCAGTCGCTTTTAATCTGCTTGATGCTCGTCACTCACGGGTTCAAAGCCGGAGTGATTTGCAGTCTTTTAACCCTGATGAGATAGTACGTTTTTGTCAGCGGTTTGCTGATCAGGTTATGCTTATCGATGGGTATTTAGAGAATGATTTTACGATTCATTTAATTAAAGAATCTTTATCATCGCAAACCGCTTTTAAGAAGGACAATTAGCCAATGTCACAAAGTATAGACGTTCGTTTTGGTATTGATTTGGGTGGCACTAAAATCGAGATTATGGCACTTGAGGTAGAGCGTAATCATGATGTTATTGTGAGCTCAAAGGCGGTATGGCAAAAAAGAGTCTCTACGCCAAAACATGACTATCAGGCGACATTAAATGCCATTGTTAATCTAATACAAGAAGCAGAACAAAAATTGCAATGTAATGGCACTGTTGGCATTGGCATTCCTGGAGCGATTTCTGCCAAAACCGGCAAAATCAAAAATGCTAATTCTACTTGGTTAATCGGTCAAGATTTGCAAGGTGATTTACAAAAACGGCTAAATCAACCCGTTGCTTTAGCTAATGACGCTAACTGTTTTACTTTATCAGAAGCTACTGATGGTGCGGCTCAGAAAGCCGAGGTGGTGTTTGGGGTGATTATTGGCACTGGCTGTGGCGGTGGAATTGTTGTTCACGGCAACATTCTTTCGGGAATCAATGCGATTAGCGGTGAGTGGGGGCATAATCCTTTGCCTTGGCAAACTCAGGAAGATAAACCTATGGCTTGCTATTGTGGGCTAGAGGGTTGTTTAGAGACTTTTCTGTCGGGTAGCGGTTTTCAAATGCATTATCAGGATGTATCTGGGCAAGAGCTAAGTGCTGAAGAGATTGTTGCATTAGTCGAACAGGGCGATGAACAAGCAAATCAACACCTGCAAAATTACATCGTTTGGCTCGCCAAAGGTTTGGCAAGTGTGATTAATGTTATTGATCCAGATGTCATTGTGCTGGGTGGTGGTATGTCGAATATTCAGCAACTCTATACTGAAGTTCCTAAAATTTGGCAGCAGTGGATTTTTAGTGATCAGGTTGATACCAAACTCGTGCCACCTAAGTATGGCGATTCCAGTGGTGTGCGTGGTGCTGCTTGGTTAAGAAGTTAAGCAGTAAAGGTTTTGGGTTTCGGTTGCTTGATTAATAGAAAATTTGTTTAAAAATAGCATTACAAATTAGTTGGAAATGAAATGGAAAATATTGAAACTTTAGATCGACTCAATGAACTTAAATACGAGCAAGAAGCCTTGTTGATTCTGTTTGGTGGTAAAAAGTGTAATGTCTGTCACTCTATTAAACCTAAGTTAATTGAACTGGTGGAAAACCAATATCCTAAAGTTAAGATGGTGTATGTAGATTGCCATGTGGTCACCGATATCTGTTCACAAAACAGTGTTTTTACCTTGCCAACTTTACAGGTTTATTTTACTGGACAGAAATTCATAGAAGAGGTTAGAAGTTTTAGTTTGCAAAAGGTCATTGATGATATGCAAAGACCTTATAGCATGCTTTTTTCTGAGGTTTAAAATCTTAACTATTTTAACTATTTTAACCCCAAGCTTATCTCTTACCATCGCCGCCTGCCTTTATGAGCAGTTTATCCAGCCAGCGATTCGGTAACACTCTTTTTAATACCGCAAATACTTTAGTTGGAGTGGTAACTCGGTAACGAATCTTAGCGTTTTTGCTCTGCAATGCATGAATCACGCATTTTGTTACCGCTTCAGGTCCAAGCGTAAAAGGGGCACTGGGACCAACGGTTTCCAAGCGCTTAATCATCGCTTGGTATTTTTTAATATGCGCACTATTGTCTTTATCAATCCACTGTTTGAATTGTTCGTAAGCATTGTTTCTGAAGTTGGATAAGATTGGCCCGGGTTCAATTAAGCTGATTTGAATATTATCTTCTTTCACTTCTAATCTTAAGGTGTCGGCAAAGCCTTCTATGGCGAATTTACTGGCATTGTAAGCGCCACGGTATTGCATGGCTGCAAAGCCCAGAATTGAACTGTTATAGATAATTTTGCCACCACCATTTTGACGCATGATTTTTACCACTTTATTGGTCAACTCTTGAGTGCCAAACACATTGGTTTCAAATTGATGCATCATCGCCGCACGACTCAAATCTTCAACTGCACCGGGTAAACCAAAGGCTCCGTTATTAAATAGAGCATCGATTTTTCCATCCGTTTTGGCGAGAATTTCATTTAAAGCCTGATCGATAGAATCAGAGGAGGTGAGATCTAATACAAAACTATTGAGCCCCAATTCTGTCAGCTTAATAACATCTTCTGGTTTTCTACAAGTAGCAATGACTTGATAACCAAGTTCATGAAGTTCATGAGCGCAGTGATAACCAATACCAGTGGAGCAGCCAGTAATCAGGATAGTGGCTGAAGGTGGAAGAAGTTTAGCATTTGATTTCATAATGGGGCAAAGCTCACAGTAATTGAGTAAATAGAGTGAAGTTAAACAAAAACAGCCTCATATTGAGGCTGTTTAGTCTATTCAAAGCTAGCTAATAGTTTTAGCAATTCAAGCAAATTAAGCGTTTTGGTTAGCTTGTGCTTCTTCTAGATCTTTGCGAACCTGATCCATATCTAGCTCAAGTAATTGACCAATACCTTCTTCAAGTGCGCTGCCAGGAATGGCACCAGGGTTTGAAAATACGACAATTTTCTCACGCATGAAAACCAGCGTTGGAATAGAACGAACTTGGAACATGCCGGCAAGTTCTTGTTCTTCTTCAACATTCACTTTACAGAATGCGATATCAGGATATTTATTGGAGATTTCTTCAAATACAGGACCAAACTACTTACATGGTCCGCACCATTCTGCCCAAAAATCAAAAATAACGATGTCATTATTGTTGATGGAATCTTCAAATTGGTCGGTTTTTAAATCGATAACTGCCATTAGATTTCCTTTATTGGTTGCTTAGAATTTGCATTGGGTGCGGTTAAAACACCCAAAAATTTATATCAGTGTAAATCTGAGCAGCAGATTTAAACCGATGGATTGCCGCCTTCAGTCAAAAGCGCCGGGTTTAAATATTGTTTCAGGGTAGCTTCATCAAGTTCGGTCATTTCCAAAGCAACATCTAATACTGGGCGACCAGATTTGTATGCTTCTTTAGCAATGGCTGCTCCTTTTTCATAACCGACAACGGTGTTTAGTGCCGTCACTAGAATAGGGTTTACATCTAAAGCTTGTTGAATATTTGCCGTATTTACAGTAAACCCTTTAATAGCTAAGTCTGCAAGTTGAATTGAGGCAGAACTGGCAATTTCAATGCTTTGTAATAGATTGTGAGCAATCATTGGCAACATTACGTTGAGCTGGAAGTTACCTGACTGTGCACCTAAGGTGATTGCAGTATGGTTACCCATAATTTGCGCTGCAACCATAGCCGCAGCTTCAGGAATTACCGGATTGACTTTACCAGGCATAATTGAGCTACCAGGTTGCAAAGCTGGAAGCTGAATCTCTCCCAGGCCAGCCAGCGGACCGGAATTCATCCAGCGCAGGTCATTGGCGATTTTCATCAAGCTGGCAGCCAATACATTTAATTGACCACTTAATTCTAAAGCGCTGTCTTGTGAACTTAGGCCAATAAATAGGTTGTCCATTGGCTCAAAATGAATTGCAGTAATGGTAGCCAAGTTAGCTGCAACTAAACGACCGAACTCTGGATCGGCATTCACTCCAGTACCTACCGCGGTGCCACCTTGAGGTAACATTTGAATGCGTTTTTGCGTGTCGCGTAAGCGGTTAATGTTGTCACTGATTTGAGCTCTCCAGGCTCCCATTTCTTGACTCAATTTAATCGGCATGGCATCCATTAAATGAGTACGGCCTGTTTTAACTACATCGGCTAACTCTTTTTCACGGTCTTCAATCGTTTCGCAAAGGTGTTCAAGGGCAGGCAGGAGAGACTCTTCTAATGCAATAGAAGCAGCAACGTGAATGGCTGTTGGAATGACATCGTTAGAGCTTTGACTCATATTTAAGTCATCATTAGGGTGCACTTCAATCCCAGTTAATTGTTGCGCCAGCGTTGCTAAAACTTCATTGGCATTCATATTGGTACTAGTACCTGAACCGGTTTGGAAAATATCAATCGGGAATTGCTCTAGATATTTGCCTTGAATAACCTCTTTAGCCGCAGTCTGAATGGCCTCGGCTTTTTCTTCACTCATTAAACCCAGTTCACGGTTACTATCAGAGCAGGCAAACTTAACAAACGCCAAGGCCTGAATGAATGATTTAGGCATGGTGATTCCACTAATAGGAAAGTTGTTAATGGCTCTCTGGGTCTGCGCACCATAGAGTGCTTCTGCTGGAACCTCAAGTGCTCCCATGCTATCTTTAACCGTTCTTGTTTGTTGAGTGTCTAGTGCCATGTCTTTTCTCTGTGTTAAATGTTTTCGGTAAACCTTAGGTCTTGGTAAACCTTAAGTAAACCTAGCGCGAATTTTGTTCAGAAAGTCGATTTTTCGTTAATTTATGGGCAAAATTTAGCGAGTAATCAGCTTTAAATATGACCGAGTATTCTACGCGTTTTGGAGTTAAAAAAACAGGGTGTTTAGCAGTTGAATAGCGGGGGATTAATGGGCTGCAGAAAGCAAACGACAACTTCTTTAAGATAAAGCTATTTCAATATGAGTGGCTAATAAGTGCATATTTAGTCGACTTTTTAGGACTATTTAGTATCTAGGTTTAGTGGTTTGGATTTGCTTTTGCTTAAATTTTTTCCGTGTTAAAAAGTTTAATTAATGTTTTACTAGATTCGATATTTCTATTTTTTTAAATTCCTTTTAAGCATTTACTGACGCCATTAAGATTTTGCAAGATGACAGACAATACTTTTAATTCAGAACTTATAGCGCATCTGGGGGTTGAGCAGATGCAACAACAACTATGGTGTGTGTTGTCAGTCAGCGGTTTTGAAAAGAATCTTTATATTTCTCAGGCGTTAAAGGATTTAATAGGAGATTCTGTGAGCTCTCTGGAAGAGTTTATCTTAGGCTCCAATTTGCTAAAACTGAAACAAAGAATTGATGAAATAACTCAGTATTTAGAGAATCATTCTGAAGTTTTGCAGGGAGCACCAGAGCTATATTCAAGCACGCCCATTAAAGTTATTCTAAAAACCAAACAAGGTGACCAAGCTGCCGTGCTGAAAGTGGGGCTAACCAAGCAGAATTCGAATCCACTTAGGCCTGATAGCAAAAACCAATCGATAATTTTCATCTCATGTTTTTTACTCAGTGAATTGCAAAGTTTATTAGCAGCAGATGCAACACCAGAATTGCTGTCTGATATGGCCCCAGAGAATACGCCAAGCATAAAAGGGCAAATCCACCTCGATCCTTCTTTTGAAAAACAGGCGCATTTTTTGGCGATGCTGAGCCACGAATTGCGTGCTCCTTTATTAAGCACATCGGGTTTGGTGAAGCGGCTTAAGTATTTGCTGGGCGGGTTAGCTGAACCAGAAGCCATGGCGATGCTAAAAGAAATTAACGCTACTACCGAAGAGACTACCTATCTAGTTAACGACATTCTCACTTATACACAGATTCA
>JAASTL010000040.1 GCA_021767305.1 Piscirickettsiaceae bacterium
AATCGCACCATGCTCAAGTAAGAATTCACTGCGTTGGAAGCCTTCCGGAAGCGTTTCGCGCACGGTCTGTTCAATTACACGAGGACCTGCAAAACCTATCAATGCTTTTGGTTCCGCAATGTTAATATCACCTAACATCGCAAAACTAGCGGAGACCCCCCCCATTGTTGGATCAGTTAAAACAGACACAAACGGCAACCCCTGCTCACGCAAACGACCTAATGCCGCACTGGTTTTTGCCATCTGCATAAGCGAGAACAAAGCCTCTTGCATACGCGCACCACCACTGGCAGAAAAACAGATAAACGGACACTGTTTAGCAATAGCATCATCTACCGCGCGGACAAACTTTTCACCCACAACCGAGCCCATGGAACCACCCATAAAGCCAAACTCAAAAGCCGCAGCCATAACAGGTAAACCATCAATGGTTCCCGCTCCGGTAATAAAAGAGTCTTTCTCACCCGTGTTTCTCTGCGCTTGAGAAATACGGTCTTTGTATTTTTTCAAATCTTTGAATTTTAAGCGATCAACTGGAGAGATATCGCTATTAGTCTCTGTAAATGAACCTTCATCCAAAAAAGCTTCTAAACGCTTACGACCACCTAAACGCATATGATGATTACACTTAGGACACACTTCTTGGTTTCTGACGACTTCAGCGCGATACAAAGTGCTTTCGCACTTAGGACACTTAGTCCATAAACCTTCAGGTACCGACTTTTTACGGTCAGCTACTTGCTTAATACTTGGTAGAATTTTTTCAAACCAGTTCATTTTTTTCTCCTGATGGTTTATGCCTGATGCTGCTCTGCATCAGCGCGATTGATGGCTTCTCTAAATTCCATCATCTTGTCGCTCAAAGCGTTCTCAATTTCAAAAAGGTCGGCGCTCTGAGTAGCTTCAATAATACTTACTAAGGATGACCCTACAATAACAGCATCACCGAGTTTTGCCATTTTATAGGCGGCTTCACCATTGCGGATACCAAAACCAATACCGATTGGCTGCTGTAATTTCTCGCCAATTCTTGCTACTTGCTTAGATACATCGTCTGCATCTAGCTCTTTTGAACCTGTAACGCCTTTCAGTGAAACGTAATATACAAACCCACTACCTTTTTCATTTACCGCATTCAAACGTGAATCAGGCGTAGTTGGCGAAACTAAAAACACACGGTCAAGACCTTGGGCTTCAAGAACCTCATTGTAGCCCATGCTCTCCTCAGGCGGCATATCTACAGTCAAAACACCATCAACCCCCACTGAATTCGCAGCATTCGCAAATGCTTCATAACCTTCGCGTTCTACTGGGTTTAAATAACCCATAAGAATCACTGGAGTATTGGCATCTTTCTCGCGGAACACTCGAACCATTTCTAAGACATCATCCAAGCTCACATTGTGAGCTAATGCACGCTCTACTGCCTTCTGAATAACAGGGCCATCTGCCATAGGATCAGAAAAAGGTACACCCAACTCAATCATATCGGCACCCTTTTCAACCAATTTATGCATCAAAGCAACAGTCGCATTTGGACGAGGATCACCTGCGGTGATATAAGGAATCAATGCGGTTTTACCTTGGCTTTTCAAGTCCGCAAATCGTTGTGAAATTCTGCTCATTATTTACTTCTTAATAAAGTTTATTTTTTGTTTCTAAATTTATAACCGCACATTTTTAAGCGTCACGAGGTTATAAAATCAAGGCAAAATCTCGATGATAAAGCGCAGTTTACATCCACGTAAATGAGCATTTAGCATCGAGTTTTTAACGCAGAGATTGAAACTCGCAACAGCTAAAAATCGAAACCTTCAATTTGCGCTACCGTATTCATATCCTTATCACCACGCCCCGAAAGGTTGATAATAATTGTTTGATCTTTAGACATGGTTGGCGCTAATTTAGTTGCGTAAGCAATCGCATGACTTGTTTCTAATGCTGGAATAATCCCTTCAAAACGAGTTAAATCACGAAAGCCCTGCATGGTTTCTTCATCATTAATTGCAACATACTCAACACGACCAATATCTTTTAACCACGCATGCTCAGGCCCCACACCTGGGTAATCCAAACCGGCAGAAATCGAGTGTGTTCCTTTGATCTGACCGTTTTCATCTTGCATCAGGTAAGTTCGGTTACCATGCAATACACCTGGCGTTCCGCACATTAATGGCGCCGCGTGCTGCCCAGTTTCTAGACCGTGCCCAGCAGGCTCAACCCCATAAATTTTTACACTTTCATCCGGCAAGAACTTATGGAATAGCCCAATCGCATTGGAACCACCGCCCACACAAGCAATCAAAGCATCCGGTAACTTACCTTCTTTCTCTAGATGTTGCTCACGGGCTTCCTGACCAATTACCGCTTGGAAATCACGCACCATAGCTGGATAAGGATGAGGGCCTGCCACTGTACCAATAATGTAGAAAGTATCATCTACATTGGTAACCCAATCACGCATCGCTTCATTCAAAGCATCTTTAAGGGTACGAGAGCCAGATTCAACTGCAACCACTTTGGCACCCAGCATTTTCATTCGTGCCACGTTAGGTGCTTGACGCACCACATCATCGGCGCCCATGTAAACAACACACTCTAATCCAAGGCGTGCCGCCACAGTAGCACTTGCCACACCATGCTGACCTGCACCGGTTTCGGCAATAATACGTTTTTTACCAAGACGTTTCGCCAAAAGCGCTTGCCCAATAGTGTTATTCACTTTGTGAGCACCCGTGTGGTTTAAGTCTTCGCGCTTAAGATAAATCTTGGCGCCGCCAAGTTCTTCTGACCATCGTTTTGCATAGTACAAAGGAGTTGGGCGACCTACGTAATCACGTAAATCTTCGGCGATTTCATTTAAGAAATTCGGATCATTTTTAACACTTTCGTACTCTTGATTGAGTTGCTCTAAGGCTGCCATCAAGGTTTCTGGCGCAAAAATACCACCATAAGGACCAAAGTGCCCGCTCTTGTCAGGAAATTTTGCAAAATCAATTGTCATTACAATGTGCCTATTACTGTTTTCATAAATTGATAAACTTTTTCAGATGACTTGACGCCTTTTTTCAGTTCCACACCACCACTCACATCTACCGCCCAAGGCTGGGCTGCAACAATAGCTTGTTGAACATTTTCTGCGTTTAAGCCACCCGCTAAAATCACTTTTAAACTTAAGTCATTAGGAATCCAAGCCCAATTAAACTTTTCACCTGTCCCGCCTGGAATCCCTGGTACATAGGCATCCAATAAAAGCCCGCTAGCAGAAGAATAAGTTTTCGCGATTGCTTCCAAATCTGTGTTTTGCTGCATTCTCACCGCTTTAATATAGGGTTTATCGAATTGCTCACAGAACTCGACCGTTTCATCTCCATGAAACTGCAACAAGTCAATATCCACTGCCGCTAAAACTTGTTCCACATAACTCACATCTGGATTCACAAACAGGGCCGTTTTACTCACAAATGCTGGTATGTTTTTGGCAATTTGAGCTGCTTGCTCGATTTCAACATGCCTTGGACTGGGTTCATAGAACACCAAACCAATTGCATCGGCTCCAGCCTCAACGACTGTTTGCGCATCTTCAATGGATGTTAAACCGCAGATTTTAACACGTGTTCTAAGTTGCATTTTGTCTGTCATTTTTAAGATTTTATCGAATACCAATAATCAGTTGACTATTGCCACAGCAATTCATCTAACTCAACTTTTGGAATCTCATATTCAGCTGGGTAAAAAGCATTTATAAAATACAGCCCAGAAGCCGGCGCAGTTGCTGCTGCCAAGGTTCTATCTTGAGCAAGCAAAAGCTCTTTAACCCAGTTAACTGATTGATGACCTTTACCAATTTCAATTAAGGTTCCTGCAATATTTCGCACCATATGATGCAAAAACGCATTGGCTTGAATATCAATAAATACCATATTGCCACGGCGGCTCACGGCAATTTTTTGCACTTCACGACGAGCATGTTCTGCCTGACATTGCGAAGCTCTAAAAGCACTAAAATCTTGTTCGCCAATCAGGTCTTGCGCGGCTTCATGCATACGCACCTCATCCAATAAATAAGGCTCCCAAGTTACGCGATTATGTAATACCGCCGAATGCACAGGACGATTGAAAATTACATAACGATACTGGCGCGCAAAAGCAGAGAAGCGGGCATGAAAATCATCCACAATCGGTTTTGCCCAACTCACACGAATATCACCTGGCAGCTTGGTATTGGCTCCTTGCACCCATGCTTTGACAGGTCTACTAGAGGCAGTTTCAAAATGAACAACCTGTCCCAAACCGTGCACTCCAGTATCGGTTCGACCTGCACAAAAAAGATCTACTGAGTGGTCCGCAATTTGTGTGAGCGCCTGTTCTACTTGAGCCTGAACAGAGTCACAATGTTTCTGACGCTGCCAACCACAGTAATTTGTTCCCTGATATTCAATCCCTAAGGCGATTTTCATAAAACAGCTTTGCCCTTATCGAGAAAAGGCCGTTTAGATGTAATCTTTAATTAATACTTCAGCGATCTGCACCGTATTAGTAGCAGCACCTTTGCGAACGTTATCCGCTACAACCCAAAGGTTTAAACCATTCTCGCAGCTAATATCTTCACGAATACGACCCACATAAACCGGATTGGTATCTGCCGCTTCTGTCACTGCAGTTGGGTATCCACCATCAACATGCTCGTCCATCAGCACGACACCATCTGCTTTGGCAAACAGGTCTTTTGCTTGTTGTGCAGTAATTTTCTTATCTGTTTCAATATGAATCGCTTCACTGTGACCATAAAACACCGGTACACGTACTGCAGTTGGGTTAACAAGAATAGCGTCATCACCCATAATCTTTTTCGTTTCCCACACCATTTTCATCTCTTCTTTGGTGTAACCGTTATCCATAAACACATCAATCTGCGGAATACAGTTAAACGCAATCTGCTTAGGGTAAACATTAGTCTTAACTTCTTTCATATTCAACAAATTAGCGGTTTGTGTTGCTAACTCTTCAATCGCTTCCTTACCCGAACCTGATACCGCTTGATAAGTAGCCACGTTAATACGTTTGATTCCAACCGCATCATAAATTGGTTTTAAAGCAACCAGCATCTGAATAGTTGAGCAGTTTGGGTTAGCGATAATGCCTCGATTGGTATAGCCAGCAACCGCATCAGGATTTACTTCAGGCACTACTAACGGGATATCATCGTCATAGCGGAACTGAGAGGTGTTATCCACCACTACACAGCCAGCTTCAGCAGCTTTTGGTGCATAGATTGCAGAGATACTAGCGCCAGGAGAGAAAAGACCAATTTGAGCTTTAGAGAAATCAAATGTCTCAAGATCTAACACCTCAACCCAGTTACCTTTGAATTCAATCTTTTTACCCGCCGAACGGCTACTTGCTAGCGGATATAGATTACCCACTGGAAAGTCGCGCTCTTCTAGTACTTTTAAGATTGTTTCACCAACTGCACCAGTGGCTCCCACTACTGCTACATCGTATAACTTAGACATTTAAAAATCCCTTCTTGCCCTGCGGGCGATTTAACTAAATTAAAATTTTAAACTTGTATTACCAAGATCACTCTTGAGACTGTTGTTCAACTTCTGTTTGATCATCAAGCTGTTTTACATCTTGTTTCTTTTCCAACTGCGCAAAGGTTTCTGGCAAACTGACGACCATGCCACCTTCAGTCATCTCATGGCTCTGACCAATAAATTTACCACCGGTTTCTACAGTGAAATTAGTGCAGATTAACTCGCCAATCAATTTTCCGGTAGAAAGAATATCAATCTTGTCGCACGCAATTTTGCCGTCCAAGGTACCGCTCAACACAATAGAGCGAGCTTTAATTAACCCTTTAACATGACCATTTACACCAATAGAAACATCAAATTCACTTTCTATAATGCCATCAATACGACCATCAACATGCAATGACCCTTTCAACTCAGTCATTTCACCGTTGATATGGCAACCTTCTGCGATAATTGTCTTTCCACCTTGTGGACGACTTGATTCACGCTTTGACTTAAAGATGCCCATGGTACCCCTTTAACTTTGGTAAAAATTTCATCGTATTTTTCAATCGACCACTTATCAAATGGTTCTGGATTCAGCTTATGATGCAAAAACCAAACCTCATAGTGCAGGTGTGGTCCAGATGAGCGTCCTGTGCTACCAACCTCACCGATTTTCTGACCTTTTTGCACCAATTGCCCCGTTTTCACCGAACGCTGACTCAAATGACCATAACGAGTTTTAAACCCATTGGCATGGGCGATGGTCACTAGGTTCCCAAACCCACTACCTTTGTTATAAGCAGAGTAACTCACTACACCATCAGCCGTGGCAATCACATCATCACCTGTTTTGGAACGGTAATCGATGCCGCCATGAAGATGTTTTTGTTTGGTTATTGGATGTATTCGATAACCAAACTTACTCGTCAAGCCTTTGTATTCCGCCACGGCATGACCACTTGGCACCATGGTCATCATAAAGGTCTTACCAAGCGAACTGAGCTGCACTTGTTTAACACGCTCTTCGTATGGCAGGATGGTGGGATCTTCCGCATCCACCCCGACCAACTCTTCCAAGTTCTGTAGTGACTGATCCAAAAACTCGATTTGCGCACTTTTCTGCGCCAATGCGCTTTCAATTTCGTCCCGATCAGAAAGCAAGTCTTCATAATCGGCACGCAATTTCACCAATGACTCATTATAAGCAGCGATTTTATGCTGATTCTCGGCTTCCAGCCGATCGGCTTTACTCGCCAACCACCACAAAGAGATACCGCCCACGAGCCAAATAGAAAGAAATATTCCAACGATAGCCCAAGCAAATCTTTTAAAGAAGTGCTTAAAGGAGTAGTGACGTGAACCATGCACATCACTAATCGTAATGGTGAA
>JAASTL010000041.1 GCA_021767305.1 Piscirickettsiaceae bacterium
CAGCGCTACAAAGGTTTGGGGGAAATGAATCCAGAGCAACTCTGGGAGACCACCATGAATGCAGAGGCGCGTCGACTGTTGCAAGTCACTATCAAGGATGCCATGACCGCAGATCAAATCTTTACCACTTTAATGGGTGATGAAGTTGAACCGCGCCGTGATTTCATTGAATCAAATGCATTACAGGTAGAAAACTTAGACGTATAAAATCTGAAGTTTTTAAAGCCATTGTCTAAAAAGCTTCATCTAAATATTTTTGAAAAATGCCGTGATTTAGTTTCTAATATGCGGCATTAGTCTAAAGCTATAAAGAATTTATCAAGAAAAAACACACAGTTATAATTAGTCGACTCTAAATAACGCGTTTAAATTTATGTGGGACGTTTAAGTAGGTAGGCTCTAGACGTGGATTGCAGATAATGGTTATTCCATTATCAAGATTCACAACAACGAGAATGCCTGCTTAAACGCCCACCCGAAGGGGCTGCGCCAGTTTTCACTCCACAGCGTTAGAATGTCTTATGTTATCTAGATAGCATTGCAACATTCTGCCTTGTTGAGTAAAAACTGGCTTTGCCATAAATTAAACGAGTTATTCAGAGTCGACTATGTAGCTTAACTGTGAAATATAGGAGACATTCTATGTCAGTAGAACATCCAATTGTTACCGTTACTGGTTCTTCAGGTGCAGGTACTTCATTCGTAAAACGTGCAGTAGAAAAAATCTTTGATCGTGAAAACCTAAATGTTGCGATCATTGAAGGTGACAGCTACCACAAGTACCCTCGTGTAGAGATGAAAGAAAAAGTGGCTGAGTCAAAAGCAAACGGTGGTCCGGTGCTAACTCACTTCTCTGAAAAAGCAAACCTTTTCAACGAACTTGAAGCACTATTCAAAGAGTACAAAGAGAGTGCTACTGGTAAACGTCGTTACTACATCCACTCAGACGAAGAAGCCGTTGAACACAATGCGCGTCTAGGTACCGATTTATCTCCAGGTGAGTTCACACCTTGGGAAGATCTTCCAGAAGGTACGGATGTACTATTCTACGAAGGTCTTCACGGTATGGTTAAACGTAAAGACCACGGTCCAGAAGAAGGTATGCACGATGTATCTCAGTATGTTGACCTAGGTATCGGTGTAGCACCATCAATCAACATTGAGTGGATGCAAAAAATCTACCGTGATACGTCTGAGCGTCCATACTCTGTTGACCAAGTACGTGATGTAATCCTAGAACGTATGCCCGACTACATTGAAACCATCGTGCCTCAGTTCCACCGTACACACATTAACTTCCACCGTGTACCGTTAATTGATACTTCTGATCCATTCTCAACCATGTCAGAAGATGCACCTATGGGTCCTGCACCTGAAGATTCATTGATCATCTGTCACGTTCGTCACCAAGATATCAATCTTGAAGCGATTAAAGAACAGATTGATGGCGCTTTCCTACAGAACGAAGAAACATTGGTTTGTAACGGTTCTCACATGGTTCAAGCAATGGATCTAATGATGACACCAATCATCCAGAACCTTATCGCTAAAAAGCGTGCTGCCTTAGCTGCAATGGGTCAATAATTCAGTTCTGAATCAATAACCCACAAAAAACCCGCACTGAGATAACTCATGCGGGTTTTTTTATGCCTTTTTGTGACTCTTAACTTACTGCACCATCGCCTGCACCACTTCTAAACGCACTGGCTGACCCAATAACTCCTCTACTTTGTTCTTGATCTCTTTAACACCAGCCTGATCCAAAGGCTCTTTAACCACCAATTTAGCCGATACCTCAACCATTTTGCCTTTTCGGATGCGAACATCTCTAATCACCACTTCTTGATACTGCCATGCCTCTAACTGGCGTTTAATTTCTTGCTCTTTCACCATCGCATCAAACGAGAAATACAACGGAATGGCCACAATAACCACTAAAGGCGTGACCCAAAAAAAGGCTTTTTTGGCGAGTTGAAAGGGGCTAAATCCCATGACTAAGAAAGTCGCAGCGGCTGCTAATACCATACCGATTAAGTTAGTTATAAAAAGTAAAAAAGCACCGGAAAATACTGCCCAATCCCACCAGCCAATGCCAATCGCAGAGACGGCTAAAGGTGGCACCAGAGCCACGGCAATCGCCACACCAGCCAAATTTTTCGCCACTTCTGAACGCGCACTAGCATAGGCGCCGGCAATACCTGAAAAAATCGCCACGCCTAAATCCAGTAGAGTTGGGCTTAGGCGACTCGCTATTTCGCTGTTAATGGCACTAAGCGGGGTTACTAAGGTTGAGATAACACCTACCGTCAGCGCAATGAGAATCCCTATCACCAAGGTTTTACTGGTCTCCAATACCAAACTGGCATTTTGACGCAATAACCCCATTGATAAGGAGATAATGGGCGCCATCATCGGGGCCAGAATCATGGCTCCGATAATCACCGGTGTTGAGTTGGAAAATAGACCAACCGTTGCCAAAGCGGTCGATAACAACATTAAAACAATAAAGTTTTCAGATAAACGGGAGTTCTCTCTTAAATTAACAAACGTTTCTTTAACTTCATCCTGATCAACATGGTAAATCCAAGGCAAATTACGCCCACAAAGTTCATTGATAACACGACCCTTAGGCAGTTTGGAGGTTTTAACCGACTCTTTTAATTCAGATTCAGGCACCTTTTCTGGCATTTTTGAAGTCAATAACTTCAATGCATTGGGTTCCACCCGAATAGTTAAAGATTCAGCCTCATGATTATCGCCATCCAGAGTGTATTCATTAGTCTGACGGCTAGCCACCTCAATCGCATCGGTACGGATATAACCAGCATAACTAGGCAAAGAGTAATCACTGCGTTTTTTCGGTAATACCCGAGTTAGAAAATAGTTGAATACTTGGGTCATACTGCGCGGCGCAAGAATCACGGCATGCAAGCTCGCCTCGTCTTTTTCGGTCTCGCCAACCACTCTATGAGTAAAATCACTTGCAGCGGGTCTATAAACCATCGCTAAGCCCAAAGCTGCGGTTTCTACCTGTACATCTTTAGCGGTTTTGATTTTAAATTGCAGTAACTCGGCTTTTCTGACATTAAAGGCCACTACCATCAAGTTGTAAAACTTACTGAAAATGTTGTCATCCGCCTTAGCAGCCGGCTTCATAATATTGGCATCACCTATCATGACCGAACTCAGAACCGGTTTTTCATTGCAGAGCATTAAATCCGCATCTACCGGCTCAGGGGTATTTTCGATATCCTCCAGCGCGGCTTTGACCTCTTTATCTATCAAAAAGCTACGGTAAAAGCGCTGCATCCCAGGGTGTGGCAAAAAACCTACTTGCCATTGTGCTTCAGCAGCAAGCGGTAAGAGAGTGTAAAACGCTTCATCAGGCACCCAAGTCATGATTTTTTTTTGCTTAACTTGGCTAGCGGAAAAACCCTCATTAAAAGCAATAAATTCACACTGAATGTCCTGCAACAAAGGTTTAATGTCCGCTTCAAATTCGGCGCTTAGGGTTTCATCAAATATTACGCTATACACTAAAATATCCTGTTAATGCCTTAAAAAATCTTGGCTTGTTCTTGATAAGAAGAGGGCAAATATCGAGTAAATAATGAGACTCAGTTTACCTTAAAGACAGCAATTGATGATAAAAAACCAATACATCTAGCCGATCATATTGAACAAATGCAGAACAAAAAATAACCCGGTTAAGCAAACTCAACCGGGTTATTCATAGCTCTTGTAGACTTCGTTGTTAGAAATTTTGTTTCAAGCCTTAAAATCGGTAAGTTATCCCCGCCTGTAGCATTGGCAAGAAGTCATAATCAGCAATGTCGTCTTGCAGGTTTTTCTCTTCAGCTCTAATATCGGCGGCAATTTCATCCGATACATCTAAAAACTGTCCAGGATTATTTGGATCTTCAACCGTACCTGTTCCTTTTAATGAAACATCAGGCGCACCGGTGAAATAGGCACCGACTTCAATCATAAAACCAAGACCTTCCGCAGGTGAATGACCCCAACCTAAACTTAGAGTTGGTGCATTATCCCAATCTAAATTCCCTTTTAAACTTACATTCTGATTGACCGTATAGTCGGTATCACCAATGGTTACCGTTTCACCACTTGCTGCACGTCCATCAGCATCTAAAGCAAAATTGTTGATAGCGTATCCAGCAGAAAGGAAGAAGCCATTATTAAACGGGTGGTAATCTAAAGCTAAACGGTGGATTCCACCATCCGCTTCGACATCATAGGTAATGTCCTCAGTTGTATCCGTCTCAGATAGACCCATTCCGCCAGATAAAGCGCCACGTAGTTGAAGATTATCGGTAATCGGATAGGATAGTTCTAAAGTTGGTCCTGAAAAAGCGCCATAATTAACACCTAAACCCACGTTGTCCATTGCCGCAGCCATGGAAGAAGAAGTTATTGCTGCGGCAGCAGTTGCCGCAATTAGATATGTTTTTGACATAGTAAAAACCCACTTAATCATAATATTAGTATTTAAATGAAATGCGATTATGAACTAAGCAAAACTCACACCATTTAAAATTCTAATTTATCGATTTTTCTTCTGTCTCGTTTGGTCGGGCGACCGGCGCCCTTTTCTCGATAACCCACCAAAGCCATGTCTGCACTCGGCTTGCGCTGGTTCAAAATTTCATTATCAAGCTGGTAGAGCTGCTGCGCCATTTCCGCATTGCCTCGTTTGTCGCTGACTTCCAGAACGGTGATTTCCACTTGACGGTGAACTTGGGTGATTTTAAGTTTATCACCCACACTCAAGGTTTTACTGGGCTTAGGTTTAAAGCCATTAAGCTCAACTTTACCGCCTTTAATCGCATCTAAAGCCACACCGCGGGTCTTGAAGAAACGTGCGGCCCATAGCCATTTATCAACTCGAAGTTTATCCATTACTTCACCAATTCAATCAACCAAATTATTCGACCAACTCTGCCAACCAGTCTTTTGGTGTTAGGTAGTCATAGATATTGGCTTCTTCCGTGCCTGGTTCTGGGTGATAATCGTATTTCCATGTTACCAATGGCGGCATCGACATCAAAATAGACTCTGTTCGCCCCCCGGTCTGTAAACCAAAGATAGTTCCTCGATCAAAGGCAAGGTTAAATTCTGCGTAGCGACCGCGACGGTAGAGTTGAAAGTCTTTTTGACGTTCACCATACTCCATCTCTTTACGACGCGCCACGATGGGTCTGTAAGCCTTAATAAAGTGATCCCCTACAGACTGCATAAACGCGAAGCATTTATCGAAATCCCAACCGAAAGTAGATTCATTTAGGTCATCATAAAAAAGCCCACCAACACCACGCGTTTCATCGCGATGTTTTAGGTAGAAGTATTCATCACACCACTTTTTGTATTTTGGATAAATCTCTTCACCAAAATCCTCGCAGGCCGCTTTAGACTGCAGATGCCAGTGCAACACATCGGCATCAAACGGGTAGTAAGGGGTTAAATCAAAGCCGCCACCAAACCACCAAACCGGCGCTTCGCCCTCTTTTTCTGCAACAAACAAACGGATATTGGCGTGTGAAGTCGGCACATAAGGGTTACGCGGATGTATCACCAGCGAAACCCCAAGCGCCTGGAAAGAACGTCCAGCTAACTCTGGACGGTGAGCGGTTGCTGAAGGTGGCAAGTTTTGTCCTTTCACATGAGAAAAGTTAACCCCGCCTTTCTCAATCACATCGCCGCCTTCCATGACTCGGGTACGACCACCGCCAGTTAACTTCATCACGCCTTCTTCACCGGCACGCTGCCATTCGTCAACAATAAAATCCTTAGAACCATCTTCGGCAGCCAACTGCGCACAAATGTCATCTTGCAAGGCAAGTAGATAGGCTTTAACTTTTTCGATATTGATTTGAGAGTCTGACATCTTTTAATCCTTGTTTGTTGAGTCGATTGCTGCGACTAGATTAAGTGTGCTTATTCTAAGCGTTATCGAATTTATTTGCACAGACCTTGCCGATAAACTCTTTACTGTGCTGGACTAAATTCAAAATCGACTCAATAACAAAAAATCTTGAGGTGATTAAATGATTTAATCGCAGAAAGCCAAAAATTTGCGTTATTAAACGTAGAATAACTTGCTAGAGTTTTACCTAGTCGACTACTTACCTTTTCATGAGTTTCTAAAGGACAAACATTGAATATAGAGTCCCTCACCACTGCCTATGCCCAGCAAGTGCTGCGTTTTAGATGGTGGATTATTATTTTCTCAATCTTGGCATCCGTGCTGATTGCCAGCGGCGCCAAAAACCTCACCTTTGATACCGACTATCGAGTGTTTTTTAGTGATGAAAACCCAGAGTTATTAGCGTTTGAAGCCTTACAGAATACTTACAGTAAAGAAGATAATATTCTCATTGCCCTCACCCCAAAAAATGGCAATATCTTTACCCAAGACAATCTGGCGGCAGTTGAGTGGCTTACCAAACAGGCGTGGCAAATTCCTTATTCCAACCGTGTTGACTCTATTACCAATTTTCAGCATACCTATGCTGAGGACGACGACCTTATTGTTGAAGATTTGGTTTATCGCGCAGAGAACCTATCTGAACAGCAAATTGCCTATATCAAACAAGTGGCTCTCAATGAGCCTAGGTTATTGAACTCTTTGATTAACGCCCAAGGCACCGTGGTTGGCATTAATGTCATTAATCAATTCTCTCAACAAAGCCAAACAGAAACCCCAGAAACCGTTGAATTTACCCGAGACTTGGTAGCTAAATTCAAAGCCGAATACCCACAGTTTGAGGTTCATGTAAGCGGTATCACCCTGCTCAACAATGCTTTCAATGAAGCCAGCATGCAAGACATGCAGACCCTCATA